>CBDUSC010000229.1:0-3881 GCA_965369735.1 uncultured bacterium | reverse complement strand
TTAACCCTTACTCCCTTAGCAGGGGAGCGCTTTCGACCACTCAGCCACCTCTCCGGTGCGTCGATTGTAAGCCCACCGGGCCCAAAAGGGGGCACATGATACTTGCGCATCATGGCTTCGTAAAGGGGTGTTGTGTTACTCGCTGGCGGCTTCGGAAACGGCTTCTGCCACCGTATCACCAGGAGCCTCGGCGGGTGCAGATTCGGCCGCAGCGGCTTCCTGCTCTCGCTTGATCCGGTCATAGATCTCCTCGCGATGCACCGCAATCTCCCTCGGTGCATTCACTCCTACCCGTACCTGGTTTCCCTTCACACCCAGTACGGTTACCGTGACGTTATCTCCTATCATCACGGTTTCTCCAACGCGCCTCGTCAAAATCAGCATCGTGCTCTCCTTTTCCGCGCGATTGAACTCCTGTCAATCCTTGTTCTTTTTATTGCGTCGCTCTTATTTTAGATGCAGTTTCAACCGTTTTTGCCTAATAATCAACAATTTGGGCGGCTGAACCCTATCCTGCGGTGCCCTCGCGGGGCTCTGAGACCCCATCTGAGCCCGTACTCCGGTCCAGATTGAAGGATTTGTGCAGACAATTCACCGCTTTTTCCAAATCGGTTTCATCTACAAGTACGGTGATCTTGATCTCGGACGTCGAGACCATGCGGACGTTGATTTTGCTGCTGGCAAGGGCTTCGAACACCGTGGCAGCGACCCCGGTGTTGCCGCGCATCCCCAAACCGACCACCGATATCTTGGCCACCCGGTCGCTGCACAGCAATTCGCTGCCCTCGAAACCCGCAATCGCAGCATCGGCCAGATCGCAGGCCTGTTTGAAGTCGGATCGGGGCACCGTAAAGCTGAAATCCACCCGCCCACTGCGCGGCGCATTGAGCACGATCATGTCGATCTCGATACCGGCGTCTGCCAGGGGTTCGAGTATGCGATGCGCAACACCAGGCTCATCCGGCACGTGGGTCACGGTCACTTCCGCCTCATCGCGGTTGAAGGCAATCCCTGATACGACCGGTGATTCCAAATCGGTTTCCTCAAAGCTGATCAACGTGCCACTGCCTGTATGAAAGCTTGGCAGCACACGCAAGGGTACATTGAATTTTCCGGCCAGTTCCACTGCGCGCGTTTGCAACACACGCGTGCCCTGCCCCGATAATTCGATCATTTCCTCAAAAGTAATGCGATCGAGTAACCGTGCATCGGGCACCATGCGCGGATCAGTGGAAAATACGCCATCGACATCGGTCAGAATCTGGCATTCATCCGCGCTCAAGGCCGCGGCAATTGCGACTGCAGAGGTGTCCGAACCACCACGGCCAATCGTCGTGACTTGCCCGTCTTCATCAACGCCCTGAAAACCGGTAACAACCGGAACGCAACCCGTAGCAATATCGCTTTGCAGGCGATCGGTTTCCACATCGAGGATTCGCGCTTTGGCATGATTGCTGTCGGTCATGACTTTTACCTGCGCACCGGTATACGATCGCGCATCGCAATCGAGCTCTTTCAGCGCCATGCACATCAGGGCAACCGATACCTGTTCACCCGATGACAAAAGCATATCGAGTTCACGGCATGCAGGCTCATCGGTGGTTTCGCGCGCAAGATCCATCAGGCGATCGGTGGCATCACCCATTGCGGACAAAACCACAACGATCTGGTTTCCCTGGTTGCGCGTATCGACCACGCGCTGTGCCACCCTTTTTATCAGCTCGACCGAGCCCAGGGATGTGCCACCGTATTTTTGAACAATGAGTGCCATGTTGGCGGGCATCTAACCCAGGTGTTGTTCCACCCAGGCGGGTACCCCTTTTAGCGCGGCATCGAGCTGCGACGCGTCATTGCCACCGGCTTGTGCAAAATCTGCGCGACCGCCACCTTTGCCGCCCACCATCTCCGCGACGGGTTTGATGACATCGCCCGCCTTAATCGTATCGGTTTTGTCTTTGCTGACACCGGCCACCAGACGAACCTTGTCACCATCTGCAGCGCCGAGTACGACTACTGACGAACCCAGTTTGTCGCGGTAGCGATCTGCGACATCGCGCAATGTCTTTGCATCGGCACCATCAATACGTTTGACCAGAACCTTGATGCCCTTGATCTCCACGGCATCGGCGGTTGCGTCACCGCCCTGCCCACTCGCAAGCTGGGACCGCAGCTTTTGCACTTCTTTCTCGAGTTTCTTGTGCTTGTCGACCAGTTGCCTGACTTTGTCGGCCAGTTCATCGCGGCCAGATTTCAGCAACGCAGACAGATCACGGATCGTCTGTTCGGTTTTGTCGATATATGTCATTGCACCATCACCTGTCAGCGCCTCGATACGGCGTACACCGGATGCGATACCGGTTTCGTGGGTAATCCTGAACACTCCGATATCACCGGTGTTATTTACATGCGTGCCCCCGCAAAGCTCGGTGGAGAACTCGCCGAGCCTTAGTACGCGAACCTTGTCACCATACTTTTCACCACACAAGGCCAATGCACCTTCCTTGATGGCTTCATTATATGGCAGGACTTTGACCTCAGCCGGCACATTGGCTTGCACCTGGTGGTTAACCAGTGCTTCGATTTCATCAAGCTGGTCTTGAGTCACCGGTTCGTAATGTGAAAAATCAAATCGCAGCCTGTCCGGTGCGACCAGCGACCCTTTTTGCGTGACATGATCGCCAAGCACCTTGCGCAATGCTGCATGCAACAAATGCGTGGCCGAGTGATTCAATACCGTGTGCGCGCGACGTTGTGCATCGACATGCGCATCCAGGGCGCCACCGACCGATATCTTGCCCTTTGTGACTTCACCGATATGCAGAAAAGCATTGCCGGATTTCTGGGTGTCATGCACAACGAAAACTGTATCGCCATTCGATAGCGTACCGGCATCACCGACCTGACCACCGCTCTCGGCATAAAATGGTGTCTTATCGAGCACGACCTGCGCCTTCTGGCCGCTGGCTATGGAATCAACCTGATCGCCGTCGCTGATCAGAGCGATGACTTTGCCACTACCTTCTGTTGCATCGTAACCGGTGAACCCGGTTTCGGCATCGATCACTACACCACCGTCGTCCTGAGCCGAAAAACGACTGGCAGCGCGTGCCCGCTCGCGCTGACCATCCATCGCCGTTTCGAACCCGCTCTGGTCAATGTTCAAGCCCTTTTCCCGTGCAATATCGGCTGTGAGATCCACCGGGAAACCAAAAGTATCGTAGAGCTTGAACACGGTATCGCCAGGTATGGTATCGCCGTCCATATCGGAGATAGCCTGCTCCAGCAATCGCATACCCTGATCCAGAGTTTCCGCAAAGCGTTCTTCTTCTTTTAGCAGGATTTTCTCTGCGTGTGCCTGGCCTTTGCTCAGTTCGGGATAAGCATCGCCCATGATGTTCGCAAGCGGGCCAACCAGCTTGTGGAAAAACGGTTCCTTAATACCCAGCATGTAACCATGCCGAATGGCCCGGCGAATAATCCGGCGCAATACATAGCCGCGTCCTTCGTTGGATGGTTGCACATCGTCTACGACGAGAAATGTGCAAGCGCGGATGTGATCGGCAATGACGTTCAATGAACTGCTGTTTTCATCGGCCTGGAGATCATCCATGCCGGCGATGTCTGCTGCGGATTTTACAAGCGGCGCAAACAAATCGGTTTCATAATTGCTGTGCACGCCCTGCATCACCGCGGCAACGCGCTCCAGACCCATACCGGTATCCACCGAGGGTTTTGGCAACGGCGTCATGTTGCCATCGGCATCGCGATCGAACTGCATGAAGACCAGATTCCAGATCTCCACATAGCGATCGCCGTCTTCATCGGGTGAACCCGGCGGTCCACCAGGGTCCTAGTCATTTAGGACAGTCATGGCCTGCTCG
>CBDUSC010000228.1:0-3884 GCA_965369735.1 uncultured bacterium | reverse complement strand
GGTCGACCACCACCTCGCCTACCTGCGGGTGACTCAGCAGCAGATCGATGAAGCCTGTGCACATTAATAATGTGCGGGTGAAACCCTCCCGCGAAATCAAACCGGGCGATGAGCTGAGCATCACGCGTGACAGGTATGTTTGGCGTATTAAAGTTGAGGTGCTCGCTAAAAGACGTGGTCCGGCCGGCGAAGCAGCTATGCTGTATGCAGAACATGAAGACAGCGCCCGTGATCGTGAAGCCCTGGTCGTACAGCACAAGCTGGAACGTACCGCCAGGCAGGGAATGCACAATCGTCCGGAAAAGCGACCGGACAAGCGCGGTCGGCGGAATATTGTTCGTTTTACCCGGCGGGAAAGATAGGAGCCGGTAGCCGATGATGAAGCGCCCCGAAACGCCATTGCTGACTGTCGATATCGTTATTGAAATGACCGACCGGCCCGCGCGGCCGATTATTTTGATTGAACGCCGGCACGAGCCGCTGGGCTGGGCATTTCCCGGAGGCTTTGTGAATATCGGAGAAACGCTGGAAGCAGCGGCGGTACGCGAAGCCAGCGAAGAAACCGGCCTTGATGTGAGGCTGAGTCAATTGCTGGGTTGCTACTCCGACCCGGATCGGGATCCACGCGGCCACACCGTGTCAGTCGTTTATCTGGCCGAAGCCGAAGGCGATCCGGAAGCGGCGGATGACGCGGCGGCAGTGAGGGTTTGCGACCCGCATCGGCCACCGCCGCTGGCGTTTGATCATGCGAGTATACTGTCTGATTATCTGCGATTCCGGCAGACCGGTGATCGGCCAATATAAAAATTCATAATATAGTAATTTTGGGGGTTAAACCTTGGCAGCGATTGAGACACAGCGCGATGGCGCACCCGATCTGATTTTTAATTCCAGCGAAGCTTTTATGTCACCGGTGGGTATTGCAATCAACCCGTACTACCTGGAAGACGAAACGAAATGCGTTGAACGCATCCTGGGTGTTGCAAAGCTGCCGGATGGCGAGCGCAAGAGCATTGAAAAAATTGCGGAGCAACTGGTCAAGGCGGTGAGGCGCAATCGAAAGAGCAAAGGCGGTCTGGATGCGTTTTTGAAAAAGTACGACTTGTCGTCGCAAGAAGGCGTCGTACTGATGTGCCTGGCCGAGGCGTTGCTGCGTATCCCGGACGCGGAAACCGCGGACAAATTGATCGCGGACAAGCTATCGGAAGCAAAGTGGGAAGAACATGTTGGTACCAGCGATTCCTGGTTTGTAAATGCGTCTACCTGGGGGTTGATGCTGACGGGCAAGATCATGCAGCCCGAAGACGAGGTGCTTTTGAACCCCGCCGGCTTTCTTGGCCGTATGGCAACCAGGCTTGGTGAACCGGTTGTGCGTACCGCCATGCGCCAGGCCATGCGCATCATGGGTCATCAGTTTGTCATGGGCCGTAACATAGAAGATGCCTTGAAGCGGGCGTCATCGGGGGATGACAAGGAATACCGCCATTCATTTGACATGCTCGGCGAAGCTGCGTTGACATCTGAAGATGCCGAGCGATATTTCAACTCATATTCTGAAGCCATCAAGACGCTTGGCAGCACCATTGATCGCGACACGGCTTTTGCATCGCGGCCGAGCATTTCTGTGAAACTCTCGGCGTTGTTTCCGCGCTATGAGTTTTCGCAGCGATTACGTGTGCTCGATGAACTGACGCCAAAAGTGCTGGGGCTGGCCGAGTTGGCCAGGGAAAACGCAATTGCGCTGACGGTCGATGCAGAAGAGGCCGATCGGCTTGAGCTATCCATGGAAGTGTTCGAGAAGGTGTATCGCTCGAATACGCTGGATGGCTGGATAGGTTTCGGTCTCGCGTTGCAAACATATCAGCGCCGGGCGCTGGCCCAGGTGCGCTGGATAAAAGAACTCGCCAACGATGTAAAACGTCAGATACCGGTACGCCTTGTCAAAGGTGCGTACTGGGATACCGAAATAAAGCTTGCCCAGGAGAATGGTCACTCGAGTTACCCGGTTTTCACCCGCAAGCCATCGACCGATGTTGCCTTTTTGGCCTGCGCGCGCGAGTTGCTGGACAACCAGCGCCTGGTTTATCCGCAGTTCGCCACGCATAACGCGCATACGGCCGCGAGCATTTTGCATTTTGCAAAAGAAGGGCAGGAATTCGAGTTCCAACGCTTGCACGGTATGGGTGAAGAGCTGTACCAGGAAATCGTCGGCAAAAACAAAATGAATATCCCGTGCCGTGTGTATGCGCCGGTGGGTGTGCATGAAGACCTGCTGCCATACCTGGTACGCCGCTTGCTTGAAAACGGTGCAAACACATCATTTGTAAACCGTATTGTCGATGAAAAAGCGCCCATAAAAGACATCGTCGAGGACCCCGTTGCCATTGTTGAAGACTTTGATCAAATCCCCCACGCCCGGATCCCGGCGCCCGAAGATTTGTATGGCAAACGCCGGAAGAATTCGCATGGGATCAATCTCGCAGATCGTGGCGCGCTGAATGAGCTGGCGCAGTCGATGCAACAAGCGCTGTCGCACAACTGGAGCGCAGCACCAGTGGTGGGTGGCGAAACCGCCAAAGGCACTGAAATCGCGTCGCTGAATCCCTTTGACCGCCGGGAAGTTATCGGTCGTATTACCCAATCCGATGCCGATACGATCAGGCGTGCGGTGGATGTTGCCGTCAAAGCACAACCGGGCTGGGACAGAACACCGGCACGCGAGCGCGCGCTGATTCTGAACAAGGCTGCGGATTTGTTTGAAACCCATCAGGCAGAACTGATGGCGTTATGCGTCAAGGAAGCGGGCAAGAGCATACCGGATGCCATGTCCGAGCTGCGCGAGGCTGTGGATTTTCTTCGTTACTATGCCGCCGGCGCGCGCGAAGAGTTTGATCAGCCCACCGTGATGCCCGGGCCCACCGGTGACAGCAATGAGTTGTGGCTGCGTGGCCGCGGTGTGTTCGTGTGTATCAGCCCATGGAATTTCCCGCTGGCAATCTTTACCGGCCAGGTTGCGGCCGCGCTTGCGGCAGGTAATGCAGTGCTGGCCAAACCGGCGGAGCAAACATCGGTTATCGCGAGTCGCGCGGTTGAGTTGATGCACGAGGCCGGCGTCCCCGGGGATGTGTTGAATTTCATACCGGGTCCGGGTTCGGTAGTTGGCGCCACTGCCGTTGCCGATCCGCGTATTGCCGGAGTTGCATTTACGGGTTCGACAGAAACCGCGCACCGAATCAATCGTACGCTGGCCGATCGCGATGGCGTAATTGCCGCCCTGATTGCAGAGACGGGTGGTCAAAATGCCATGATCGTCGACTCATCGGCATTACCCGAACAGGTTGTGCTCGATGTTGTGCAGTCGGCGTTCAACAGCGCGGGCCAGCGATGCTCTGCGCTGCGCATTTTGTGCCTGCAGGAAGATATCGCGGATCGTGTCATCGAGTTGCTGTCCGGTTACATGAAAGAGCTGGTGATCGGTGATCCGGCGATGCTGGCGACCGATGTGGGTCCGGTGATCGATGAGACATCGCGCGATAGCTTGCTCGAGCATATCGATAAAATGAAATCCGATGCGAAAATTGTATACCAGTGCTATTTACCCGAATCCCTTGGAAACGGAACCTTTGTGCCACCGACGGCGATCGAGCTGAAAAGCATCAGTCAACTGGCACGAGAGCAATTCGGTCCGGTGTTGCATATCGTGCGCTTTGACGGTGACAAGCTCGAACAACTGGTCGATGACATCAATGCAACCGGCTACGGTCTGACACTCGGTATACACAGCCGCGTAGACAGCACCGCACGCATGATAAGCCGCCGCGCAAATGTCGGTAACGTGTATGTCAATCGCAACATGGTGGGCGCCGTAGTGGGTGTGCAACCCT
>CBDUSC010000227.1:0-3930 GCA_965369735.1 uncultured bacterium | reverse complement strand
GGTGTGCGGTAGTTGCGGCATGGCTGTAAACGGGGAGCCCGTACTCGCCTGCCATGCATTCCTGCGTGACTACCCGGAAACAATACGCATCGAGCCTTTGCAAAACTTTCCGATCGAGCGCGATCTTGTGGTTGTCATGGACGATTTCATCGACAAGCTGGGCAGCGTAAAGCCCTATGTTGTGCCGCGCGAGCAAAGAGATGTCGATGATGGCGAATATCTGCAGACGCCGGCAGAGCTTTCCCGTTACAAGCAATACACCGCCTGCATCAATTGCCTGCTTTGTTATTCCGCATGCCCGCAGTATGCGTTCAACGATTCTTTCGTTGGGCCGGCGGCACTGGCGCTCGCGCATCGATACAACCTTGACTCGCGGGATGTCGGTCGCAGCGCGCGCGAGGACGTGGTTGCCAGCAATCCGGGTATCTGGGAATGCAGTTTTGTCGGTGCCTGCTCGGAGGTATGCCCAAAGGCGGTTGATCCGGCAGCAGCCATACAGCAAACCAAAATAGCGAGCACCGGTGATTACTTCATGTCCTATCTGATGCCCTGGAAGCGCAAATGAGCCGGCGGCCGTATATTCGTGATGTGTCAAAGACGAGCTGGTGGCTCAAACAACCGCGCTATATCCGATACATGATGCGCGAGATGAGCGCCGCGTTTATCGGTATCTATGTGCTTGTACTGATCGCAGGCCTGTATCGGTTATCGCAAGGGGAGGCTGAGTACGATGCGTTTGTCGCGGACGCAAAAGGACCGGTCGGTATGACATTCGCTGTCATCGCCATGGTGTTTGCGATTTATCATACTTATACCTGGTTTCAGGTAACGCCCAAGGCAATGCCGCTGGCGTTTGCCGGCAAGCGGTTGCCCGGTGCTGTTATTGTCGCTGCGCACTGGCTTGGTTTTGCGGTGGTCAGCACCGCACTGTGGCTGCTGGCGGGGAGCCAGGCATGACCCGATCCAACAAGCCGGTCATATGGGGCTTGTTCGCCGCAGGTGGAACCATGGCTGCATTCTTTGTGCCGGCGCTGATCCTGATTACCTGCCTGGGCGTACCATTTGGGCTGCTACCCGCTGACATTCTGTCATACGAACGCATGCATGGTTTATTGCAAAACTCATTCAGCAAACTCGTCACATTTGCCGTGCTGTTTTTGATCATCTGGCACGCCGCCCATCGCATGCGCATCACGGCACACGACGTTGGCATACGCAGCGACACGCTGGTTGCGATCCTTTGCTATGGCATCGCTGCAGCAGGTACGTTGCTCATGCTGGCGGCTTTGTTTGCTATCTGAAAATCCTGTCAGACCGCGCGTCGTTGACGACCGGATGAACGCTGGCGTTGTCCGCCACGAAACTTCGGGTTGCCGCTTCTTGCTTTTTTGTGCGAACCGGCGCCGCGGCCATTCGAGCGATGCGATCGGCCGTTCTGGATCGGTACCGCCTTGATACGCGGATCCGGTTCGTAGCCCGGGATGATTTCTTTTTCGATGTCGCATTTCAGCAAGCGCTCGATATCGCGCAGCATCTTCAGCTCATCGACGCAGACCAGCGATATGGCATGACCTTCCAGGCCGGCACGAGCTGTACGCCCGATACGATGTATATAGTCTTCCGGGACGTTGGGTAATTCGTAGTTGACGACATGTGGCAGCTGGTCGATATCGAGACCGCGCGCGGCGATGTCGGTGGCGACCAGTATTCTTACCAGACCGGATTTGAAATCGGCCAGTGCACGGGTCCGCGCAGCCTGCGACTTGTTGCCGTGGATCGCAGTGGTTTTCAGGCCGTCGCGCGATAATTGCTCGGCAAGTCGATTGGCGCCGTGCTTGGTGCGTGTAAAAACCAGCACCTGTTGCCAGTTTTCCGAACCTATGCGATGCGACAACAACTCGCGCTTGCGACGCCGGTCGACCGGGTACACGATTTGCCGGACCCGCTCCGCTGCCGTATTTCGTGCGGCAACCTGAATCTCTTCCGGCGAATCCAGAAGATCTGCCGCGAGACGCCTGATCTCGTTAGAGAACGTCGCCGAGAACAAAAGTGTCTGGCGCTGCTTCGGCAACACCGCGAAAATCTTGCGCATGTCGCGTATGAAGCCCATGTCGAGCATACGATCGGCTTCGTCCAGGACGAGTATCTCTATGCCGGACAGATCGACGGTCTTTTGTCGAACATGATCCAGCAGACGACCGGGCGTGGCGACAATGATGTCGACGCCTTTGCGCAATTTTGAGATCTGTGGATTGATGCTGACGCCGCCAAAGATCACTGCCGTTTTGAATGGCAAATGGCGACCATAGGCACGCACGCTTTCACTGACCTGTGCGGCGAGCTCGCGCGTCGGCGTCAGGATCAGGGTTCGCACGCGTCTGTGTTGCCCGCCAGATGGTTGCGTCTGCAGTCGCTGCAATAGCGGCAGCGTGAAGCCGGCAGTCTTGCCGGTGCCGGTTTGGGCGCCGGCCAGAACATCGCGGCCATCAAGAATTAGAGGAATTGAACGCTGCTGGATCGGGGTTGCCTCACGGTAACCTTGTTCATCGACCGCACGCAGCAATTCGGCCGATAGGCCGAGTTGATTAAATAACATTGGATTTTGTACTCCGGGATCGCCTGACTCGATGGCGGTTTTGTACCGCGCACGATTCGGTCCAGGCTGGATAAATTTGGGTGACTCCGCAACCCGCGGAATGCGGGGCTGGAGCGATTGGCGCAGACCGATGTGCGCCAGAACGCGGCGGACTATAACAGACGTCCAGACAAATGGAAGGACTTTTTCCCTTTTTTGCGGCGGCCGTTCAGGTGTTTTGCCGATCGCCGTAGAGAAAAGTGATATTGATGCGCCGGTTTTCGTAACCACGCCGGAAGCGGATGGGCCTCCATCAACAACTGTTCCATCATGATCTGGATAGTTCCGGCGGTCTCAAAGTTCAATCCGTTCCGCAGATTGATGCGATGCCTAAAAATTATTCAGGAACATGGGGATCAGTATTGCGTTGACCATATCTATGAAAAATGCGCACACCAAAGGGACGATGATAAACGCAAGGTGGGAGGCCCCATAGCGCTGGGTCACCGCGGACATGTTGGCCATTGCCGTCGGTGTGGAGCCCAGTGAGATACCGCCGAAGCCGGCAGAGATAACAGCCGCGTCATAGGTTTTGCCCATGGCCGGAAAGACAATAAAGATGTTCACCGTTACGGCTACCAGGAACTGGGCCGCAAGAATAGTGAAAATTGGTGCGGCCAGGTCGATCAGGGTCCATAGCTGCATGCTCATCAGCGACATGGCCAGGAAGGTACCCAGTGAGATATCCGCGATCAGCGCCATGGATGGCGTACGTGTCGGCCACCGGGTACCGCTGAAGCGTGGAAATTTTTTGGGCAAGAAATTTGTCAGGATGATGCCCGCGAACAGGCAGGTTACGAACAATGGAAGCTTGAGCCCCATATCCTCCAAAAGCTCGTTGAGCAAAAACCCCAGGATGACGCTGATGTGTATGGCGAGGATGGCATCGAGGAAATCCAGATGACCGATACCCTGTTTTTTTTGTGCCTCGGATAACCCCACGTCTTGTGCCTCATGCTTCTCCGGTGTCAGTTCATGGCGATTGATCAGGAATTTGGCAATGGGGCCGCCCATCAGGCTAGCCAGAATCAGACCGAAGGTGGCGCAGGCAATACCGATATCCATGGCATTCGACACGTTATGATCCGCCGCGATAACAGGCGCCCAGGCGATGGCGGTGCCATGGCCGCCGATAAGCGATACCGTACCACCGAGCATGCCAACCGCCGTGGGCAGGCCGAACAGGGCTGCCACCGAAATACCCGTAAGACCCTGCACGAACATATAAGTGACGGTAATGATCAGCAGAATAACCAGGGGTTTGCCGCCAGAAAATAAATCCTTCAGGCTGGCAT
>CBDUSC010000226.1:0-3950 GCA_965369735.1 uncultured bacterium | reverse complement strand
GTTTGGCTGCCACAATTCTGCCACAGTGCGAACGTTATCCAACGTGACGTAACGTGATCAAACGTTATGAAACGTTACCTTATGTGATTGTTCTGATTCGTGTTATTCTTGTAAGCTATTGATAACTAACGAGTGTCGAATTGCCTTCGGGAGGCAGGAGCCGGAGGTTCAAATCCTCTCACCCCGACCAAATTTTTCCCGTGTACATGGTCAAGCATCGGCGGCCGCATGGACAGCCCGGCAGCTCTTAGAGGCGTGTGGCACAGACAATGCCCCTCGTTTCCTCGTCCGTGATCGCGATGCGATCTATGGCGAGATATTCCGTCGCCAAGTCGAAGCACTCAACATCCAAGACGTGCCGACCGCACCACGCTCACCTTGGCAGAATGCATACGCTGAACGCGTAATAGGCTCCGTCCGGCGAGAGTGTTCAAACCACATGATCGTGCTGGGCGAGCGGCACCTTAGACGCATTATTACGAGCTACGTCCGTTACTACAATCAGACCCGAACGCACCTTTCCTTGGGCAAAGACGCGCCGGAAGGACGCCGGGAACAACCGCCAGATCAAGGCAGAGTCATAGAACTCAAACATGTTGGCGGCCTGCATCATGAATATATTCGCCAGGCAGCCTGACTTCCTCGCTCGGATGAATATACGGGAGGAACAGTGAGGGCGGACCACGCAAGTTGTTGATTTCGTTACGCCAATACCACGACATACATGGCTACGACCCAGGTTGTTGCCCGGGTGCAGCACCGCGCTGATCGTCGAGATAACGCATAATCGCATTGGCCAGTGCATCGGTACCCTCCCCGGTTATCGCCGATACCCGGAATACCGGGCCGCTCCACTCCAACCCGGCGACGATCTGATCGCAATGCTCCGTGGCTTCATCGCCTGGCATCAGGTCGATTTTGTTGAGTACCAGCCAGCGGTCACGCTCATACAGATCAGGGCTGTATTTCTCGAGCTCTGCGACAATGGATCGTGCACCATCGACCGGGTCAGCGGCAGTATCCAGCGGCGCTATATCTATAAGGTGTAGCAACAGGCGAGTACGCTGCAGGTGTTTGAGAAAGCGAATACCCAGACCCGCGCCATCGGCTGCACCTTCGATCAGACCCGGTATATCGGCCATGACAAAACTCTGGTGGATGCCAACCGATACCACACCCAGGTTTGGATACAAGGTGGTAAACGGGTAATCGGCAACCTTGGGTCTGGCGGCAGACATGGCACGGATCAATGTGGATTTGCCGGCATTGGGTAGCCCGAGCAGGCCGACATCGGCGAGCAATTTGAGCTCCAGCTCCAGCTCGCGAGCCTCACCCGGTGTTCCGGGCGTGGTTTTCCTGGGGGCGCGGTTGGTACTGCTTTTGAACCGGGTATTGCCAAGACCGTGCTCGCCGCCTTTTGCCACGAGTATGCGTTGGCCGTGATCGGTCAGGTCACCGATCAGTTCCCGGGTATCCCGCTCGTATATCATCGTACCCGCGGGTACACGTACCTCAAGCTCATCCCCGCCTTTGCCGGTCATGTTCTTGCCGGCACCGCCCTGGCCATTTCCGGCCTTGTACTGCCTGATTACGCGGAAATCGGCCAGCGTATTGATGCCGGAATCACCCACCAGGTAAACGCTGCCACCATCACCACCGTCGCCGCCATCGGGTCCGCCAAACGGGATGTATTTCTCGCGACGGAAACTGAGGCCGCCATTGCCGCCATTGCCGGCGCGTACGCGAATCCTGGCTTCATCGACAAATTTCATAATGCGTTTCCGTGTGCGCGCAAGCCATAAAAAAGCCCCGGTGACCGGGGCTTATTTCAAAGCTTGTCTGTTCGGCTCAGTCGGTCTCGATACTGACGAACTTGCGCTTTTTTGGCCCCCGGGTGTCGAACTTGACCTTGCCCGTCGCTTTTGCGAACAGCGTATGGTCACGGCCCATACCGACGTTCACGCCCGGGTGAACGCGGGTACCACGCTGCCGGACAAGGATATTACCGGCCAGAACCTGCTCGCCGCCATAGCGCTTGACACCAAGGCGTTTGGATTCTGAATCGCGGCCATTCTTGGTACTGCCGCCTGCTTTTTTATGTGCCATCTGAGTTTACTCCGCGCTCTTTTTTGACGCCGCCTTTTTGGCCGGTGCTTTTTTTGCCGTGGCCTTTTTGGTCGTCGTCTTTTTGCTCGTTGCCTTGCTGGCCGCCTTTTTGGCTACCGGCTTGTTTGCCGCAGCTTCTTTTGCCGCCGGCTTTTCTGCTGCCTTGGTGCTCTTTGCTGCCTTGGCCTTGCCAGCGGTTATCCCGGTGATCTCGACTTCGGTGTACATCTGGCGGTGACCCACATTGCGCTTGTAATTCTTGCGGCGCTTGAACTTGATCACCTCGATCTTGCGACCTTTGCCCTGGCTCAGAACTTTGGCAGTCACCTGGCTGCCATCCAGCAGCGGTGTGCCGATACTGACATTCTTGCCATCGCTGAGCATCAGCACCTGGTCAAATTTGATGGTAGCACCTTCATCAGCGTCGATTTTTTCGACTTTGAGGGTGGCACCCTTGCTCACCCGGTACTGTTTTCCACCGGTTTTTATCACCGCATACATGCGAAAAGCTCCAAAATCCAAGGCCGTCTGGCAAAGAGCGGGAATTTTAATGATTAGGACCCCCCCGGTCAAACCCTTTTTGGCGGTTATTCAGGGGTTTCAGCGTGTTTCCATGGATACGGACCCGCGCCAGGGATCAACGCAGGGGCCTGCGCTGGAAATCGCCGGTATCATGCGTCTTGACACCCTCCGGGCCGCACCACTAGCATGCCGTGACTCTGAGGATTCAGGCCAAAAACCAAGTAAAAACCATCCAATAATAATGGAACAAATCCACGCACTCCTGGGGGATGATCTGCCAGCCGTAGACAGGCTGATCATGGACCAGCTTACGACCGATGTGCCGCTGATCGACCAGGTGACTCATTACATCATTGGCGGTGGTGGCAAGCGTCTGAGACCCCTGATCGTACTGCTGGCCTCAAAAGCCTGCGGCTATGGCGGTAACAAGCATGTCGATTCCGCCGCGATTATCGAGTTTATTCACACTGCCACCCTGCTGCATGATGATGTTGTGGACGCATCCAAACTTCGGCGCGGTCAGGAGACCGCCAACACCGTCTGGGGTAACCAGGCCAGTATTCTTGTTGGCGATTTTCTGTATTCGCGCGCATTTCAGATGATGGTCAGTATTGGCAGCATGCGCGTGATGGCAATCCTGGCCAATGCAACCAATACCATTGCCGAGGGTGAGGTCCTGCAATTGATCAATGTGCACGACCCGAACACCACCCAGGATCGATACCTCCAGGTTATCTATCGAAAAACGGCGAAACTGTTCGAGGCCGGCGCCCAGATCGGCGCCGTTCTGGCTGATCAGGCGCCGCAGATCGAAATGGCGCTGTCGAACTATGGGCGGCACCTCGGAACCGCCTTCCAGTTGAAGGACGATATTCTCGATTACAGCGCGGACCCCGAGGAAATGGGCAAGAACATGGGCGACGATCTGGCCGAGGGCAAACCCACCCTGCCCTTGATACATGCCATGGAAAAAGGATCCGAAGCGCAATCCAGGCAAATACGCGTGGCGATCGAGCACGGTGGACTGGAATCACAGGACATCGTGATCCAGGCCATTGAATCCACGGGAGCGCTTGAGTACACTGCGCGCCTTGCTCAGAATGAGGCGGAACAGGCGCTGACGGCGGTAGCGGATCTCCCGGAATCCGAGTACAAAAACGCCCTGTGCCAAATCGCGGAATTTTCGGTAGCCCGCACTCACTGAGTCAAACAAAACACCAAGTCGGGGTGTAGCTCAGCCTGGTAGAGCACTACGTTCGGGACGTAGGGGTCGTAGGTTCAAATCCTGTCACCCCGACCATTTCTCTGAGGTGCATTCCGGT
>CBDUSC010000225.1:0-3953 GCA_965369735.1 uncultured bacterium | reverse complement strand
AAAGGGGCCTGAGTCCACAAACGCGCGCGCCGTGCATTGAATGGCAGAACTGTCAGAATTACCAGAGCGGCACTCGAGATCGCTGACCCCTACGGGGACCTCAGCAATCGTGTCGGTCCCGACCGTCAGATCGCTCTTCTGAACACTGGCGGTCCAGTCGAGCGCGGGATACTCAACGCTGAACCGGATCGGGTCTGTTAATTTCACTCGCAGCCGGCCACCCGAATCGTCAGCAGTCTCGTATTCCGCGATCATTTCTCCGGCAAGCAAAAGGCGCGTATTGGCAGGAACAGACCGCAACGGGTCATCGTCCAGCACTACCTCAACCGGGCCACCAAGCTCGGCGTCCAGAGATACAATTTCGGCCGGCAACATGCCGATGGATTTGAGTACCGGTAGCCACGGCGACAGGCTGATCGTCGACACACCATCTATCGAGAACCCGGTGTCGCTGCGGTGCACCGCCAGTGACAGGGACAACGCATCGGGCTTGCCGGAAACAGTCGCGGTCACCGTTACCTGGTGATCACCGGTGCCCGCAAGATCGATGTCAAGCGTGACTTCGACCGCATCAATGCTGAACTCAAGATGCTGTTGTTGGTCCACCGATCGCCAGACGATGTTTTCAACCGGCGGGGTATCCGGCATCGAAAAACCGGAGACTGTCACCTCGGTATTCGGCACGCTGACCGGCAACTGTAGAAAACTCTGTAGCAAGCTGGCCAGCGGTGCCGGCGCGGCTTCACTGTCATCTGTTATTACGGCCAGTTGTTCGATCGAAATCTTTTCTGCGCGGACACTGGGGAAACTCAGTGGAAACGACAACCCGGAAAATTGGTAACGCGTACCATCGCCATGTTCCAGAACCAGATGTGACAATCGCACTTGCTCGGTCCCCAGCGTCTGTATGGACATTTCGGTCACGGTTATGTCCTGCCCGCCGAGAGCAGAGTTGGCGAACTTTCGTACGATCGAATCGCGTTGGAAATAGAAGACAGCAGCAAGCACCGCCAGAATGATCAAAACCACCGCCGCGTACTTCAAGTACCTCAAAGTATATTCCTGCCTGTCTTTTCTCCTGCTCCCCGTCATTATGCCGGAGAACCCCTGGAGACGTTGACACCCACCTCTGTGGTTTGCTGATTGCCAGTTAAGAATTCCTTAAGATTTCTGTGTCACCATTTTGCAAAGCAACTTGCATTTGCACTCAATGTAACTTCACTATGCCAGCAGAGACGGACCAAAGGACTGAATTGCCATGTCACTGAAGCTGCTCGCAATCGCGATAGTGCTCTCGCTGTCATTAAGCGCGACGGCGTCATCCTCCGACCATCCTCGTCTTGGCCAGGCCATCCCCGAAGCTGCGCTATCAGACCTTGATGCCGCAAAGCTGGATGGGCAGGTCGTTTATCTTGATTTCTGGGCTTCCTGGTGTGTGCCATGCAGACGCTCATTTCCCTGGATGAACGAGATGCAGGAACGATATCGTTCGCAGGGTCTGGTCATCGTTGCGATCAATGTTGACAAGGACCGGGCGCTTGCCGATAAATTCCTGGCCGATTACCCGGCCAAATTCCAGATAGTTTATGACCCCGAAGCCAAACTTGCATCGGCTTACGATGTTCCCGGAATGCCGACATCTTTTATCATTGGCCGCGACGGTATTGTGAGGAAACGCCATATAGGTTTTCGGGTCAAACATATTGCAGAATACGAGGCTGCCGTCAGCAGCATACTGAACGAATAATCCAGACAAGGCGCCGGATATGCACACAAAGAAAATTATGACTACACTGGTTGTAACTGTATTTATATCTGGTTGTTCATCCATGGGCGTGAAGCCCTGGGACCGCGATATTCATGCGCGCGACGACATGGCCCTCACGAGCAATCCGCTGGATGCCTCAATTGATGATCACATTTACTTCAGCAAGGAAGCCTCCAGTGGCGGCCGCGGCTTTGGCGGGGGAGGCTGTGGATGCAACTGAAAAACCAGGCTTCGATATGCGCGCCGCTTGCAGCCGCAACCTGTTCTTTGCTCGGTACAGCACCGCAGGTCGCTGTAGCAGCCGACGAAGATGACAAATGGCAAAGCGAAGCAGCATTGCTGTATTACGACGAAGACGATGATCGCGTCGAGGACGTCAGCTTAAACTTTACGACCAGCAAGTTGTTCTCGGATGATCGGCAACTCACCATCGGATTCCAGTTCGACAGCCTGACCGGGGCGACGCCCAATGGCGCACCGCGAAACAGCGTCGCGCAGACTTTTACACAGCCATCGGGAAACGGGACGTTCAACGTACTGCCCGGCGAGCTGCCGCTGGATTCAACGTTCAAGGACACGCGCATAGCATTACAAGCAAGCTGGTCTCAACCGGTTACGGATACCAGTGATTTCAGCTTCGGTTTTAGTGTTTCCGACGAATACGACTATACCCATCTCGGCGCAAACGCGGGTTACTCCTGGGACTTGAATCAAAATAACACCACGATCAATACTGGCCTGGCGTTTGCTTTTGACGAAATGGATCCTGAGGGTGGGGCGCCAATACCGGGTTCTGCCATGCTCGGTGTGAATGACGACAGCAACAAACGCGGGGACGACGACAAAACGGTTTTGGATTTTCTCGTCGGAGTCACCCAGATCATCAATCGGGAAAGCCTGTTCCAGGCCAACTATTCGCTCAGCTATTCAGATGGTTATCTGAACGACCCGTACAAGCTGGTCAGCGTGGTCGATTCAATGGACGGTACACCGACACTGGGTCCGCCTAACACAAGCGGGCTCTATCTGTATGAAAGCCGCCCGGATGATCGCCTGAAACAAAGCTTGTATTTCCAGTACAAGAGTTTTGTGTTCAACCGCGATACTTTTGATATTTCCTATCGATTCATGAGCGATGACTGGGATATCGACTCAAGCACAATCGATTTCCGGTATCGCTGGAATATCAACCATCGCTGGTACCTGGAGCCACATATCCGATGGTATACACAGTCGGAAGCGGACTTTTTCGCAACTCACCTGGTGGATACACAGATGGTTCCGTCGGAATTCAGCGCGGACTACAGGTTGGGCGAATTTGACGCCACGACCGTGGGTGCCAAGGTATCGAGACTCATGGGCAACGGCAGTCGCATCAGCGTTCGCCTCGAGTATTACAGCCAGGATGGTGATGACAGCACGGGTCTCGCCGCATCAACACCCGGCGCGCTGTCAACGTTTGAACTATTCCCCGATATGGATGCGATAATCGCGCAAGTCAGTTATGAGTTTTCCTTCTGATATATCGGAGGCGCGGTATCAGCAGTTCGGATCGTCAACTGCATCAGCAGGACGGTTACTGGACCGGGTCATTCTCGGCCATGGCCAGCCCCTGCGAGATATTGATTGATTGCGAGGTCGAACAGCTCGCCCGTGATTGCCTCAACATTGCTGCGGATGAAGCCCGGCGCGTAGAGGGCCACCTTAGTCGTTATCGCGACGACAACATCGTTCATCAGATCAACAACGCTCAGGGCAAGCCGGTTTCCGTAGACCAGGAAACGGCCACCTTGCTGAATTTTGCTCATCAGCTATACCAGATGAGCGATGGCGCCTTTGACATCACATCCGGGGTGCTGCGCAAGGTCTGGCAGTTTGACGGCGGCAGCAATGTACCCTCGCAATCAGAGATTGAAAATGTGCTCAATGACATTGGCTGGCAGCGCGTGACGTGGAATGAACCCGATGTAACGATACCCGATGGCATGGAAATCGATTTTGGCGGAATCGGCAAAGAGTACGCCGTTGATCGTGCAGCCAGATTGATCGCCGACGCTACGGCCGTTCCATGCCTGGTCAATTTTGGCGGTGATCTGGCCATCAGTACACCGCGCGGCGATAACGCGCCGTGGAAGGTCGGTGTCGAAAGTCTTCATGGCCAGGATGCCCCCGCCAGTCATTTGAT
>CBDUSC010000224.1:0-3970 GCA_965369735.1 uncultured bacterium | reverse complement strand
GGATCAGGAAAAACTGACCCATGTAAAGCCGGTCATGGAAGCCCTGGATCTCAACGATGTGGTGTCTGAATCGATTCTTGTCATCCCGAAATCGGAGTCGACAGATATCGAAGTCGAACTTGACGGGGATCTGAATGGACACAAGGTGAAGGCGCATCGTGTCAGCCTGCTGCAGGTGATCAGCAACATGCTCGTCAATGCATCTGAATCAATTCAAAAGACTTCTCGTAGCGCCGGAAAAATCGCGCTGACTGCGGAACAGGAAAGTATTGACCAAAAACCGATGATTCGGTTGACGGTACGCGATGATGGTGCCGGTATTGATCAAGACAAGCTGAAAAAGATATTTCGGCGTGGTTTTACAACAAAGGACAGCGGGAGCGGTGGTCTGGGTTTGCATTGGTGCGCCAATGCGGTTGCCAGCATGGGCGGTCGTATACGCGCCGAAAGCGAGGGCAAAGGTCAAGGGGCGGCATTCCACGTGTTGTTACCAGCAGCACAAGAGGGTCAGCAATCATGAATCAAGAGCAGCAAAAAATCCGTATTCTTGTCGCCGATGACGACGAGATGGTCCTGGATTGTTATCGCGATGCCTTTTTGGCGACCGAGAACGAATCGACTTCCGTAAAACTCCGCAGCCTGTCTGCTGAGCTGTTTGACGAAGCAAGGCAGGAAATTGAGCCACCAAACTTCAAGGTAGTCAGTTGCACGCAAGGCGAAGAGGCGGTCGATCTTGCAGCGCAAGCAGCGCGCGACGGCAAACCGTTCGATGTGGTGATTCTCGACATCCGCATGCCGCCAGGTATTGACGGTGTTGAGGCCGGCAGCCAGATCCGCGATATGGATCCGGATGTCGAGATCATTTTCGTAACCGGTTACTCGGATATCCCGCGCGATGATCTCGAACGCCGTGTACCGCCGCCGGCAAAGATGCACTACTTCAACAAGCCATTGTCATTCCTGGATCTGGCTGAAACCGTAGTCGGGCTGGCACAGGCGTCATAGGCGATGACTGATTCACACCAGATCAGGAATCGCGTGCTGGTTGTGGATGATGAGTCTGCGATCATTTCCGAGTATTGCCGCTGTCTTGCAGAGCAGTTCAACATGAGCCCGGAGATGGCCGAGCTCGAGAAGTCACTGTTTGATGCCACATCGGACGAAGGCTGGTCGCGTGCATTCGAGGTTGAAGCCCGCAGCCAGGGTGATGCGGGTGTTGATGCGGTTCGTGAAGCCATGCAAGCGGATGATCCGTTTGCAGTCATTTACCTGGATATCACCATGCCGCCTGGTATCGATGGCATCACCGCAGCAAAACAAATTCGCGAGCTTGATCCCGAAGTCAATATTGTGATTGTTTCGGGTACCGCCAGTACCGAACCGGAAAATCTGGTTGCCCAGATTCCACCTGCCGATCGTTTGTTCTTTTTCAAAAAGCCATTTCACAGCGTTGAGTGCCGCCAGCTGACCAACGCGCTGTGCAGTAAATGGCATGCAGAGCGCGAACTCAAACGATCAAATGAGCTTCTTGAACAGCGTGTCATGAAACGCACGGCCGATTTGCACAAGCTGGCCTATATTGACCCGGTGACTCAGTTGCCCAACCGCAACAGAATCCTGGCTGAGCTAAAGGAATTGATTCCCGAGAAAAATGACAGCGAGCTACTGACCGCTGTTGCATTGCTGGATATTGAGCGGTTCAGTTTTATCAATGAGACTTCAGGTTATGAGGCGGGCACGGATCTGTTGCGTGCCGTCGGAGAAAAACTCGCAAAGGTGATGGGTTCGGATTCGACCGATAGCAACCGGGTGGGTCGCATTGGCGCCGATGAATTTGCATGCCTGATCACTGATATTTCTGATGAGGATGAGCTGCGCGACCGGATAACGAGAATCGAAACGGTTTGCGACGAGCCATTTGAGATAAATGGTCGTGAAATTCATATCGATGTCAGCATTGGTGTGGCATGCCACCCCCTGCACGGAGATACGGCAAAGACAGTATTCCGCTGCGCCGAGGCTGCGTTGCATCGCTCAAGAAAAAATGTAGAAAAGCGCTCCACGTTTTATGCGCCCGAAATGCACATGAAGGCGCAACACAGGCATGCGCTGGAATCTGAATTTCGCACAGCCATCGATGAAAGCAAGCTGGACATTCATTATCAGCCCCAGTTGTGCCTGAGAACCGGTGATATCGTTGGTGTCGAAGCGCTGGCCCGGTGGACCCGCGAGGACGGTACATCGGTACCACCCGATGGCTTTGTTCCTCTTAGCGAGGAGCTGGGTATGTCCGATGACCTGTTCCAGGCGGTGCTGGCGAAGGTATGCGGCACCAAAAAGTCATGGAAAGGCCACAAGCTGCATGACATACCGGTTAGCATCAACATGTCGGCGCACCAGCTACGCAACCAGGACTTGCTGGATATTGTCGGTACTGCGATCGATGACTATGGTCTCAGCACCGACATGATCAAATTCGAATTGACTGAAACCACCTTGCTGGATGATCTCAGTGTTGCGCACCGGATGCTCGCTGAGCTGGCAGAACACGGGCTTGCTATCCAGATCGATGACTTTGGCACCGGGTACTCATCGCTTAGCTATCTTGCGGAATTACCCGTGCAATCACTCAAAATCGACCAGTCCTTTGTCGCCCGGGTTGGCGAGCGCAGCTCGCACTCGCGTGTCGTACAGGCGGTAATCGCGCTGGGTAAGGCGCTGGATCTGCAGTTGATTGCAGAGGGTATCGAGTCAGAGGAGCAACTGGTGGTACTCCGCAACAACGGCTGTGATGTTGGCCAGGGCTTCCTGATCGCCGAACCCATGCCGGCGAATGCATTACTGCAGTGGGTCGAGCTGATCTCCGAGACGACATTCGAAAACCGCTATCCATTGATCGCCGCCGCTTCCCCCGCGATCGCCTGAAGCCAAAACGCCAATTTACGTGGGTCGTGCTGACCCGGATAATACGGGTATGTCCCTGATCCGTTTTGATTCTGTGTCGCTGAGTTTTGGCGATCAACGCATTCTTCACGAAGCCAGCTTTTTACTGGAGGAAAAGGAGCGCGTGTGCCTGATCGGGCGCAACGGATCGGGTAAATCGTCGACATTTCGCCTGCTGACCGGTCTGCTGGACTGCGACGATGGCGAAATCGAAACGCGCAATGGTCTTCGTATTACCATGCTGGATCAGGCTTTGGCCGAGCTGAGCCCGCAAACCGTCCGTGAATTTGTAGCCACCGGCATGGCCGGGCAACGCGCGCGTATCGCCGCGTATGAAGCCAGGAGTCAGGCCGAGAACCCGGACAAATCAGTATTGCGCGAGCTGGAGGAGATGGAGCGCAACATTGTGGCGCATGGCGGCTGGTCCATCGACAAGCAGGTCGACGCCATCGTATCCGAACTGCATTTGCCCGCGGATGATGAAATGCACGATCTTTCCGGTGGCTGGCGCCGGCGCGTGGCATTGGCGCGTGCGCTGGTGTCCAAACCTGATGTGTTGTTGCTGGATGAGCCCACGAATCATCTGGATATACGCACCATAGAATGGCTGGAGCACACGGTGCGTGGTTTTCCCGGGAGCGTGATGTTTGTCTCGCATGACCGTGCGTTTGTGGAAAATCTTGCGACGCGCATTCTGGAAATCGATCGCGGTCATATGGTGAGCTGGCCGGGCAGGTATCGGGAATTTGTGCGGCTAAAGGCTGATGCGATCGTAAAAGAGAAAAAAGACAACGCTCTTTTCGACAAGCAACTGGCCGAAGAAGAGGTGTGGATCCGGCGTGGTGTCAAGGCGCGCACCAAGCGAAACGAGGGCAGGGTACGCAACCTCGAAGAAATGCGCGAGGTACACGCTGCACGTATCCCGCGATCACGACCGCCGCGTATCTATATCAATGAGTCCAACCAGCTTTCGGGTCGCAAGGTTATTGATTTACACAACGTGAGTCATGCGTTTGGTGACAAACAA
>CBDUSC010000223.1:0-3992 GCA_965369735.1 uncultured bacterium | reverse complement strand
TTGCTGAGGTGCTTACTCATTATTCGCTCTCACATTGATTATGATTTTTTGTGAATCATTTTTGGAATTAATATTCTTATGCGGCAACAGTGTACTCGCGTACAGTACTCTTGGCACTGTGTCGCAATTTGCCGACAATACCGGCAAAAGTTGTGCTGCGACGTGGATGTAATCGATTGAACCAAAAGGAAAAAATACTCCGTTGTGTTATGTAAAATAACGCCGGACAAGCTTATGGAAAACAAGGCCACTACAACTGCCAACGGCACATCGGCCTCAAGCCGATACCTGGCTATTGTTGTTGCGCTGAGGCCTGTATGTGCATGGGTCATGGTGTCCCGATGGCCGGATGCTTATTACATCAGTATCCAGGAAGACAAATTCCTGGAGTGGCTGAGTTTCTGGGGATTCTTTCTCGCCGGTCTGGCTTATATCCATACAGCGACAAGACAACGAAAATCCGGAATTCGAATTCCCTGGTTTGCATTTTCCGTAGGGTTGTTTTGCCTGTTTGTTGCCTTTGAAGAAATTTCATGGGGGCAAAGGCTGATGAATCTTCAGCCACCCGAGTATTTTCTCGAAGAAAATTTTCAGCAGGAACTCAATCTTCATAACGTGGCGGACTCGTCGCTGCGCATGACCAGTTTGATGTTGGTACTGGTGCTGTTTGGTGTTGCGTTACCGTTGATGCGGCTGAGCGATGGAACCCGTGAGTTTGCGGTTCGAGTTGGAGTCATATTGCCACCGGTTGCTGTGATTTTGCCCTTTGCCGTGGCCGCGGTTGTGTATGAGATCTATCCATGGGATCAGACCGGCGAGTGGGTGGAGATGATGGCGGCGCTTGGATTCCTGATATCCGGTGGTTCGGCAGCGATGAGTTGCTCCGGGGACAAGCCATTTGTCCTGTTCAACCCGGTTTCTGCGTTTGCAGTGGCTGTAATCCTGTCGCTGGCAAATACATGGATCCCATCGCTGCTTGGCGCCGACGATGAGCGGATCAGGCAGGCGCAAACGGAAATACAGGCATTGGCTGAGGACTTCAGGAACCGCAAGGTTCGTGTGAATTGTTCGGTACACAAACGGATATATACTTTTGTCGAAGAGTATGGCCAGGACTATCTGAGGCAAGGGAAATTCAGCGAGATAAAACAACGCGGGCCGGGTCTGGAACGGCTGGATTACTTTCTCGATCCCTGGAACTCTGCGTATTGGGTGCGCCATCACTGCGACCCGGATCTGGGCAGGACACTCCTGATCCTGTACTCCTTTGGACCAAACAAACGGCGCGATTCGTCTGCTGCTGAAATCCTGGGCGATGACCTGGGTGCGTTCGTAGAACGCTGAGTAAACTTGCAGCAGGGCGTCTGTGCCCGCAGAATGCCGCAAAGACGAAAGAATCGAGTACGTATCATGATCCACACCAGCGCAGGCGTAATGTTTAGCTTGATTGCCATCGCGGCATTCTGGTTTTTTGTCGAGAGAAAAACCGAATGGAAAATCTTTCATTTTCTGCCGCCGCTGCTCTTTATCTATGCGACGCCTATTATCCTGAGTAACTCGGGCATCATTTTCGGGATGGAAACCAGTATCCTGGTGAACGAGTCGCCGGTGTACGTGGGTATGCGGTCGTTTGGTTTACCAATTGCCATTTGCCTGATGCTGTTATCCGTCAACGTACCGGCTGCAATACGCGTCATGGGTGGCGGTGTGGCTGTCATGCTGATGGGTACCGCCGGTGTCGTGATCGGTGGTGTGGTTTCATACTTGCTTGTGCACAGCTATCTGGATCCGGATGCGTGGAAGGCGTTTGGTACGCTTGCTGGCAGCTGGATCGGCGGTACGGGCAATATGGCCGCCACACACCAGGCACTGGAGGGTAGCCCGGAGCACCTGGGTCTTGCGGTGCTGGCTGACAATCTCGTATATGTGGTCTGGTTGCCGATATTGCTCGGCTCGCGCGGGTTCGCTGATAAATTCAATAAATGGGCGCGCGTACCCGAAGACCGGGTGGCAAAAATGGAGCAGGCGGCGGAGGATCTCGGCGAAGTCGATCGACCTGTCACCATGCGCAATTACCTCAATCTGGGTGTCATTGCCCTGGGTGTGACCTGGGCTGCCAACCTGATCGCACCCATGCTGCCGGAAATTGAAAACATGCTGTCGACATCGACCTGGGTCATTTTGCTGATTACTACGTTCAGTCTTTTGTTATCCGTGACACCAGCGCGTCACATCCCGGGTTCGCACAACATGGCAATGGCCATAATCTATGTATTTGTCGCCGGTATGGGTGCACGAGCGGCGCTGGCTGGCCTGACCGAAGCGCCGATATTTGTTCTGGCTGCATTCGTCTGGATATCAATACACGGCATGTTTTGCCTGGCCGGAGCCTGGCTGTTCAAGGTTGACGTTCACAGCGCGGCGATTGCATCGGCCGCAAACATCGGTGGTGCTGCATCTGCGCCGGTGGTTGCCGGGTATCACCGGCCCAGCCTGGTACCGGTGTCGATATTGATGGCCCTGATCGGCTATGCGATCGGTAACTACCTGGCGATCCTGACCGGTGTCATGGCCGGCAAGATCGCAGGCGCCATCTAGCTTAGCGAGAGACGTAAAGGGTTTCGGTGTCGTATGCGATTGCCAAAACCCGGTTTTTCAACAAGTCGGTACCGACCAGGATTGCGGGTATGTCATCTATCCCGAATACCTTGAACACCGGTACATTGCTTATCTCGATATCCAGATCGCTGGTCAGCGCGATGCCGTCAAGATCCACGGAAAAATAATCCGATGCGACATCAATCGTTTTTTGATCGTCATTAAGCCCCAGGGCTTTCGCAGCTTTACTATTGATTGCGCTGTGACCGGCACCGGTGTCGAGTACGGCGCGCACTTTTATCTCGTTGATCATCGCATCGAAAAAAATCAGACCGCCGAAAGCCGGGTTGTAGTCTACGGCCTGCATATCACCGTACTGGTTCAGCCAGTCTCCGTTCTCGCTGCCCTGGTCATAAAAATCCACCATCTGATTTTTGAAATCGATTGCGATCCGATAGTCGCCGATAAACGGAATACCGAGCACGCCATCCAGTTCGAATAAATTGCGCTCGACATGCGACACGTCGATTACCGCAGCTTGCTGCTTTCTGGCGGTGAGACCGCCAATACTGAGGGTATCCATCTCGGCAAACTTTGCCTGGTACGGGCCATGTGCACCTTGAACATGCGCGTGTTCCGGGGGATCGCGAAGTTCAATATCCAGGACCTCAGCCGTCGCTGGCTTCAGAACATGACCGCCGGCGCCGGTGTCCAGCGCAAACTGCAGACCGTTTTCGCCATTGACAGATACGGGAACCATGACATGACCACGCGGGCTGTATTCAAATGCAACGCTTGCCAGTGGCGCAAATCCACTTGCGGCCAGTAATTCTGCCAGGGTGAACAGACCGCCAATCAGCGTCATGGTCAATTTGGCGTATAGCGTTGTTCGAGATTTTGTAGCCAGCATTGTCGTATCCCCTTTGAGATGTTGTTTGCCACTTGATGCAACAGCAGGCAAAAGCGTTGCAACCAAAGGAGTATTGACCACCAAACACGACAGAATGATGTGTTCAGCGGATAAGGTGACTCAGCGAGATTCTGCAACAATGCAATGGCCGCCGGCATAAATATTACATCGGCCATCGCGCAGGAAACCGACCAGTGTCATGTTGAATTCGTCGGCCATTTGTACCGCAAGACTCGATGGCGCGCCCACTGCGGCAAGCATCGGGCAACCTGCCATCATGGCCTTTTGCATCAGCTCAAAACTGGCCCGGCCGCTGACCAGGATACCGTGGTCGTGTAGTGGAAGATTACCCGCTGCAAGCTGGCTGCCAATCAGCTTGTCCAGCGCATTGTGCCGGCCCACGTCTTCGCGGCTGTCCAACAATGTACCACTGGCATCAAACAACCCCGATGCATGTATACCGCCTGTTTTGTCAAACAGCTTT
>CBDUSC010000222.1:0-4032 GCA_965369735.1 uncultured bacterium | reverse complement strand
AGATATCCGCGCGGTCTTTTTTGACATCCGCCAGGCAGTTGAGTGGTTCCATTTGTGCATGAGACAAAAAGGGCAGGCGATACACCGCCTCGACAGTGTGCGCAGCCGACTCAAGGGCAGCATCGGCGTTACCGACATCGGTGATGAGTGCGGGATTTGCGCGGTGCGACTTCGCTTCGCACAAAGCCCAGTACGATGCCTCACTCTCCGGCTCGCTATCCGGACCCAACCAATTGATATCCAGCGCATCGCGGCCTTTTTTCGCATGCCAGTAGCTATCTGCCAAAACTGCGACACCGTTCGCGATCGGTGGCTCATTGCGTTGTCTGGGTATGTCACCGCCATTGACGCGTATCACAGACGTTACACCCGTGCTTTCCAGGGCAGCTGTGCTGTCCACCAGGCCTACGCTGGCGCCCAGCCTGGGTGCCCGCTTGATAACGGCTGTAAGCATCCCCGGCAGGGTTTTGTCGAGGCTGAACTGCACACTGCCGTTGACAATTGTTTCGTTGTCCCGTCCCGGCGTCGCGATACCGATCAAAGTCAATTCGCTATCGGGTTTTAGCGGGGGATTATCGGGTACGGGGAGCAGTGCAGCACCAGCCGCCAATTCTCCATAGCTGGCAGAGCGGCCGCTCTCATCATGATGCACAAACGCATTTTTGCTGCGACAGGTGGATGGCGCAACATTCCAGTTCAGGGCGGCGGCCTGCTTTAGCATTTCGCGCGCCGTGGCGCCTGCTTTTCGCATGGGCTCGAAGGTAAACCGCACGCTGTGGCTGCCACCGGAATACAAAAGGTCTTCGAATTCGGGTGCAATTTCTGCCTGCTCCACGCGCACCATGCTCAACGGTACATCCAGCTCATCAGCAAGGATCATTGGCAAAGAAGTGCGTACCCCTTGCCCGATTTCAGGGCGCGGCACCTGGACCGTCACCGTGCTATCCCGATCAATACGCACAAAGGCATTCAACACACCGGATTCGGCGCCGGCAGATGCACGAATTGCAGCAACCGGAATTGTGATTCCAAGCAGCAGACCACCACCCGCGGTGACGCTGACCTTGAGGAATTCGCGACGACTGATTGTCTGATTCAGGGGCATGGTCGGATTGTATTCAGTCCAACAGAAACTGCCATCACCAAGCACCATGAATGCGCCAGAGTGATATCAGAACAAGGGTAAAATGAGACCGGAAACCCATAATCATTAGCCAGAATCATCCACTCAATTCGCAACCAGCGCTCGGTTCATTTGCCTGGCAAAGCGTAGCGTCAGCGACACTGCGATCACCGCGAGACCCAGGGCAATTCCCCACCACAACCCGACCGGTCCCATACCCGCTGCAAAACAGATCAATATGCCACCACCCAGACCAAATACCAGGTAACCAACCGCAGCAATCCACATGGGTATTACCGTGTCCTGCAGACCCTTCAATGCCTGCCCGGCGATGAGTTGCCAGCCATCCAGGATCAGGAAAAGGGCGGCCAGGCCTGCAAAAACCGGCACCAGGCTTATCACTTCCTGGTTCGCGGGATCGCCAATATCAAGAAAAATGGCAGTGATGGTAGTCGGCATCGTGTAGACCAATATCGCTGCAAGCAACATGACACTACCGCCCAGCAAAAACGCCAGGAGAGCAGCCTGTTTGCCCCTGGCCGGTGTTTTCTGACCAATAGAGTACGCCATGCGTATGCTTGCCGCTTCACCCAGGGCAAATGCAAGCACAAGCGCGCTCTCGGTAAAAGTCAGCAAAACCTCACCGGTCGCCAGGTACACCGCGCCAAAGCTGCCCATGATCATTGCGATGATTGAGTACATACCGACTTCAATCACATTGAACATCCCAACCGGCACTCCAAGCCTGAATATTGATTTGCATATCGCGATGTCCAGGTTGCGTAAACGGGGGCGAATGTCGAAAGATCGAAACTGCCTGTCAAACAGGACATACCCGAGCAATCCAAAACACATGAACCAGCATACGATCATGCTGCCCCAACCGGCGCCGGCCACTCCAAGCGCCGGCATACCAAACTTGCCAAATACCAATCCGTAGTTGAGCAATAAATTCAAAAAGATTCCTGGCACAAGGATCATCGATATGACGGCAGTGCGCGCAAGCGCGGTCACCAGGTTTCGCAGAACAAAAAACACCAATACCGGGATCACACACCAACCCAGGGGCCATAAATAGTCGCGGGCCAGCTGTACCACCTCCGGATCCTGCCCGGATAGAGCAAATAGACCTGGCAATCCCCAGATGAACGCATGCGCCAAAACGGCAAGCAAAATAGCAACCCAGAATCCCTGCGCCACGGTCTTGGCCACCAGTTTTTCATCACCCGCACCATAGGCTTTGGCGGACATGACACCCACGATGGTCATGACACCAAAACATATATATAAGAAATCCCAGGCAAGGCCGGCGCTCAGGCCCACTGCTGCCAACTCGATTGCACCGAGCCGACCCACGATCACCATGTCGGTGATTCCCATGGCGACTTCGGACAGATGACCACCGGCCAACGGCACAGCCACACCCAGCAAGGCGCGCATATCGCTGCGCTGATGTGGTCTTTCGTGCTGTTTTGTTTGGTCCCGCATCATGAACCCTAAGTCACCAGTACTCCTCTATTGCGGCTTCCCACAATTACCCTTGGAATTGCCTTCATTTAGATTCATTCTTTAATCAGAAGCAAATTATTGCATGGGACAGTAATGCGATCCGGATTGCGTGACCTTTACGAAAGCATCGTCCTCCGCCGGCCAGTTGCAACACTGGTTTCGATTGCGCTGATTACTCTGTCACTTGGCTGGTTTGCGCAGGACTTTGCACTCGATGCTTCCGCTGACTCTCTAACGCTCGAACGCGACGAGGATCTCCGGTATTACCGATATATCAGGGCGCGATACGGGTCGGACGATTTTCTGATTGTCACGTACACACCGGAAAATGCTCTGTTCGATACCGATACGCTCGAGGACCTTCGGGTATTGCGCGACGACCTTTTGGCACTACCCAACGTCGACTCCGTCACCAGTATTCTTGACGTCCCGCTGATAAACAGCCCCGCTGTCGACCTGAGTCATATTTCATCTGGCGTGCGCTACCTGGGTGATGCCGACACGGACCGCAGTCTCGCCCGCAAGGAACTGCTCGAGAGCCCGATTTATCGAAACCAGGTGATCAGTGCCAACGGTTCTACAACCGCCTTGCGGGTCGACCTGCGCCGGGATGAGACCTATCTGCGTTTGCGGGATGGGCGCGACAAGCTGCGGGAAAAACAGGTATCTGCAGGGCTCTCACCCCAGGAATCAAATGAACTGTCCGATCTGTCGTCCAGATTCGATGCATACAGCCTGGGTCTCATCAGGCAAAAGCAGCGCGACATAACACTGGTTCGAGAGATACTCCAAAAGCATCAGGAATCGGCATCACTACATCTTGGCGGCATACCAATGATTGTTGCTGATTCGATAGACTATATTCGCCACGACCTCGTTGTTTTTGGTATTGCAGTGCTGATTTTCCTGGTCTTGATACTGGCATCGGCATTCAGAAAGACACGCTGGATCCTTTTGCCGCTGCTTACTTGTGCTGCAACCTGTCTTTTTATGCTGGGTCTGCTGGGACGTCTTGGCTGGCATGTGACTGTCGTTTCATCAAATTTTATCTCCCTGTTGCTGATCCTCTGCCTTGCTTTGACACTGCACATCATCGTGCGATACAGGGAGATGCATGAGCAACAGCCGGAAGCTGATCAGTTCGCACTCGTCAGCGAAACTGTACAAAAAATAGTGATGCCATGCTTTTATACGGCCCTGACCACTATCGTTGCTTTCGGCTCCCTGCTTGTCAGCGGCATCAGACCTGTCATTGATTTTGGCTTGATGATGTCAATCGGCATGATGGTGGCATTTGTCTATTCCTTCACCTTGTTTCATGCTGCCCTGATGCTGCTGAAGCCGGGCAAGCCTGGCTCCAGGGATGACCGAACCGCTGCAATCACCAGGTTCTTTGCGCT
>CBDUSC010000221.1:0-4032 GCA_965369735.1 uncultured bacterium | reverse complement strand
GGGTCATCGCTCATATTGACGAATGGCAGCACCGCGACCGAACGAGCAATAGCAGGTGGTGCAGCGGGTTGAGCGCCGGTGGCCCCGGCAACCTGGGCATCGACATCCACCTGTGTCGTATCCTCAACACCAACATCTGGAGTCCATATCAAACGATCAAAGGCCACAAAGCTGATGGCAATGACTATCAGTGCAATAGTCAGCATATTGAGACGCTTACCCGTGACCTGCGTCATCGAACCGCTGCGATCGATATCGGATTCGCGTTTTACACCCTCCGATGTGATTTCATAAACCCATGAGAGCGTCAGCGCGATGGGAAAACCAAGCAGCATCAGCGCGATAAAGACTTTTAGCACCCAGCCCGGCGCACCGAATGCCGGGAGCATGACCGATATGACTTCGGTCAGCAGCCAGCCGCCCACCGCGTAGGCCGCCGCTACCTTGAAGACATTACGTCGTTTGAGTTCGCCCAGGATTCCGGTCAAACCGGGACCTCCGCTGATATGCACCACCAAACCAATGGCCGAGTGTAGCGCAGCAAGTCAAACTTCTCAGCTATCAAAGATCCAGAACCACCCCATCATCGTTGCCTTCTGCGGGCACCGCGCTGCAGATCAGCGCACTACCCTCATCAACATCGACTACGGGCGGATTGCTGTATTCGACATCGCCGTCCAGGACTTTTACCGAGCAAGTGCTGCAGGCGCCTGAGCGGCAACTGTACGCAGCATCGATCCCCTGCTCCTCGGCAAACTCGAGCAGTGTACCTTTGCCAGCATCCCAGTCGGCTTCTATCCCCGATTTCGCAAATGTCACTTTGACCGGGTCACCAATCGGAGCAGCTTGATCGCTGCCGGGTCTTTTATGCGGCGCTATGACTGTCGCCGGCCCAAAAAACTCATAGTGAATACGCTCGTCACCCACATTCAGTTGTTTGAGCCCGTCGTACAGGGCTTTCATAAACGCGGGTGGCCCACAAAGGTAAAACTCGTAGTCGTTGAACGGCAGAATCTTTTTCAATAATCCGATGTCGACCCAACCAACACTATCATGCGTCTTACCCAACTCGTCTTTGGAGAGCGGTTCGCTATAGCTGATGTGCATGTTTTTGTGCGGCATGGCATCGGATATGACTTTCAGATGTTGACCAAATGCCTGTTCGCTGCTGTTTCTGGTGCCGTGCACAAACCACACATCGCGTTTTTTGCCGCAGGTCAGGAACCGGCGCGCCAGACAATTGAGCATGGATATCATCGGCGTGATACCGACACCGGCTGATAGCAACACAACCGGGCGATCGCCATCGGTATCCAGCACAAAATGACCACGCGGCGCCATGGCCTCGATGGTGGATCCGACAGCAAGATGATCATGGAAATAATTCGATACCAGGCCCGGTGCGTATTCAGCGCTGGTTGCGGGTTCGCGCTTGATACTCAGACGGTAGTAATCGCGGCCGGGTGCATCAGACAGCGTATAGGTCCGGGTGACCGGTTTGTCCTGGCCTGGGATATCCAACTTGATGGGTAAAAACTGACCGGGCTGGAAGCAGGCCAGGCCCGCATCGTCGTTTGGCTCAAAGTAAAACGATTTGATGGTGTCGCTTTCCTGCTCGATATGTTTTACGACAAACGACCGGTACTCGTTGCGCGCCGCTTCCGCCCTTTTTTGTGCTTCCACCTCTGACCAGGTCCCGGTAGGTTCGGAGAACGGCGACGCTTGTTCCAAAGACCAGCGCAATGGCAACGACTTGTTGGCGCGAATGCGATCAGTAGTCCGGAATTTGACCAGCCTCAGTGCTCCTTCAAACCCGTCGAGCTCTTCCCCATCCCAGATGATCTCGGCTTCTCCGGCAACATAGAGCATGTCGCCAGTTTCAAAATCAAAAAACAGCAGCCCGGTTTTCGGGTTCAGTTCGATATTGCCCAGCGTGTTGAAATGGTTATTGCCCGTGTAGTCGGGAAAGGTGATGGTGCCGTCGTCATCGACCTTGACGAAGCCGGGGCGTCCACCGCGATGCGATGCGTCCGCACCATCGCTTGTTGCTCCCTGACCGGCTGTGTAGTGGGACGCTATAAAGAAGGTATCGGCATTCTCGATCAACTCACGATCCGCAGTGCTCAAATCAGAACCGCGCTCGATATCAGACTCACTGGCATCGGGCTGATTTCCAAACAGCAGCTCGCGCTTCGATATATACATCGGGCAGTTGCCGAACGCCTGCGTCACGGTGATCACAATGCGATGGTCATCGATTGCGCTAATGGTTCCCGTCATGCGATTGCGCCGCCGCTCCTCCAGACCGATACCCAGCAAACCGACATCAGCACCGACTTTCAGATTGCCGGCCAACGGATCGCCCGATAACAGTGTTGCCTCCAAAATAAGTGTTTCTGGATCGGGAGATGTAATAAAACCTTTTTCGCCGGTGACCAGTGATGTCCAGGGCTGACCGGTATCGTCGAGTGTGGCCAGAATGACAAAAGGCAGCGCTTCATAGAAATCGCGGTGCTGATCGGGCATGTAGTCGCGGATAAACCGCCGGCCGATCTCTTCGGTTTTTTCCCGCACACCGGCGCGTGTCTGCACCCTGTGCTCGCCTTCATGGAATGGCGAAGATGAGTTGTCGATCACGGCATTCATTGGAAACCCCATCTACAGTGTAGCGGATCGTCCCTGATCCACTCTGATCCTGCATTGTTGCTGAATGCCAGTAGCCATCACGCCGCCAGACCTGCCGCCGTCGCTTGCATGCCAACGAAGCCGGGCAGCGCCTGGATACGGGCCAGCCACTCGCGGACGTTGGGATAATTGGCAAGCGACACATCACCTTCCGGTGCATGGGCTATATAGGCATAGCCTGCGATGTCAGCGATCGTCGGGCTGTTGCCAACCAGAAACTCTCTTGAGCCCAGTTCTACCTCGAGGACACCCAGCAACGCATGTGATTTCTCAACCAATGCATCTTTGTCCAGCTTCGCGCCAAATACATTGACGAGCCTGGCCGATGCCGGTCCCGATGCGATCTCGCCTGCAGCGACCGACAACCAGCGCTGTACATCAGCGGCTTTTTCAGGGTCATCCGGGTACCAGTTTGCCTGCGGGTCATATTTCTTTGCCAGGTAGACAAGGATGCCATTGGAATCATTGATGATGCGACCGTCGTCCTCAAGCACCGGTACCTTGCCAAATGAATTCTTTGCCAAAAACGCTGGCTGCTTGTGTTCGCCAGCAGCAAGGTCGACGTCGACCAGTTCGTAATCAAGGCCCAGCAAGGACAAAAAGAGCTCTGCCCGATGCGAGTGGCCGGATAATGCATGTCTGTATAGCTTGATCATGGGAATCTCCTGGTTGCTATCAAAAAACGTAAATAAAGCTTATATTATTGCTCGGCAATGATTAATATGTGTTTTAGTTAAAAGATTATTGCTTTGTAGCAACAATGTTTGATCAAACAGGTCTTCGTGAGTTCGTAGCCGTCGTCGAGCACGGCGGTTTCACCGCTGCTGCCGAGGCTCTGGACGTATCGACATCGTTTGTCAGCCGCCAGGTAAAAAAGCTCGAAACCCGGATGGGTGCGCGGTTGCTCCACAGAACCACCCGGCGGGTCCGGCTGACCGATATGGGCCAAGTCTATTATGACCGCAGCTCGGACATTCTCTCCCAGCTCGAAACACTCGAATCCGATATGGCGGATTTGCAGCAAAAGCCAAAAGGGAAAATTCGCATGACCGCTGCCGGGTTGTATTGCGAACGGTTTGTTGCGCCAGCGGTTGCCGAATTCACAACCCGTTACCCGGAAGTATCGATCGATCTGCAGGAAATCATCGATGTGGTTGATCTTGTCGAGGAGGGTTTCGATCTTGCGATCCGCATGAGCGCTCTGACCGATAGCTCCCTGGTTGCCCGAAAGATTAAAGCCAGGAGGCTGATTGTGGCGGCAAGCCCCAGCTACCTGTCACAGCACGGTATGCCCAAAACCCCGGATGATCTCAGGCAACACAATTGCCTGATGCTGTCGCATATGGC
>CBDUSC010000220.1:0-4039 GCA_965369735.1 uncultured bacterium | reverse complement strand
GCCGTGATTGGTGTTCTGACTTGTGCTCTTCCGATCTAAGTGCAGCAGTGTAGGAAAAATATATGAGCGACTACGGACAGCGCTGGAGAGAACGCTCCGGTTTGCATCTGTTGTACAAGGATCGCGAGAATGCGTTGGTCCTGGGTGTCTGTGCTGGTATCTCGGATTACTTCGACTGGAACGTCGCGATGGTAAGAGTTTTGACCGTGATATCCCTGTTCTTGTTGTTTATCCCGACAGCGGTTGTCTACCTGCTGCTTGGCATGCTGCTGAAAGACAAGCCGTTGTCCTACTACGGGCGAGATGCGGAGTCGCGCTTCTGGGCGCATAGCGAGTAACCGGGGCTATAAATGAGCAAATACGATAAAAGAGATTCCGATGACCGCCATTACGAATCTGGCGGTAACGGATTTGGAACCCGGCGGTTTTACCGCGACACCGAAAACGGAATGTGCCGTGGCGTGTGCGCGGGTATCGCCAGGTACTTTGGCTTTGACGTTACCGTGGTGCGCATTATCACCGTCATCGCCTGTTTCCTGTTCGTGCCGGCAGTATTTATTACCTATGTGATTATGGGCTTCCTGGTGCCAAGGGGACCGAGAGTGAAAAGCAAGCCAAGCCGTAGCGAGGAACGCTTCAGACAGCGTGCGCGCCGCGCGCCATCGACTACCGCATCCATGGTGCGGCACAAGTTCCGCGAGCTCGATGCACGGGTACAAAAACTGGAGCGGTACGTCACATCGCCAAAAATGGATCTCGAGAAAGAATTCGAGGATCTCAGGAACAGCTAACAGGGGGTTATTATGCATGGACCAGAAATATGGTTGCTGCTGGGTATTTTGGCGATTATCGTATGGAGCAGGCAGTGTGCTCGTGGTAAACGCTGGCGCGGTAGCCGGCGCAAAGACCGGCGCGAGGAATACGAACAAGAGTTGAGCGTCAAAGACTCACAGATCAGGGATCTCAAAGAACGCGTCGAGGTTCTTGAGCGCATCGTGACCGATCCGCGTCGCGATCTGAACGAACAGTTTAACGACATCGCCTAGGACTCGGAGGCGGCATGGGAAAATTTGAATTTGTAATCCTGATCCTGATGATCGTATTTGGATCCAAGATGTTTTCGGATCATATGAAATACAAGCACATGGAAAAACGCAGAAAAAAGACCGACAAGGATGTCGAGGCAGAAAAAAATCGACTCGATGAGCTGGAAGAACGTATCAAAGTGCTCGAACGCATCGTAACCGACAAAAACTACGATCTGAAAAGCCAGATAGACGATTTGTAATCGTGGACCAGCCACAAAACCACAATAGCCAGGCACTGCACATGGCGTTGATCGGAACGCTATTCGTGGTGCTGGGTTCACCCATCGCTGAATTGACGGCCCTGCAGTTCAGGGGAACAGCGCTGCTGGACAAAATGCCGTTGCTGCCTGAAGTCATGTACGTAGTGATATCCATGTCCGGATTTTTGCTTTTTTGGGCGCTCACGCGCATGCCCGCCAGGCAAGTCGGCTTTACCCTGGGCGACAAGCGCTCCTGGGCAATAGCGCTGACCTATCCATTGATCGTTGTCGCCGTATTGGCGGGCATTGCGCAGGCATCGGGCGCGATTCATCCTGAGGACCTGAAAACCCTCTGGGTGCTCAAAAACGTAGCGATCAACTCAATGGCCGGCATCATCGCCGTATTGCTGGTTGAGGAAGGGTTCTTCCGCGGCTGGCTATGGGGCCAGCTTGAGCGCAGCGGCCTGTCGCCGGTCGCTATCCTAATGTGGACCTCAATATCGTTTGCCCTGTGGCATTTGCCCGTGGTGTTTATCGAACCCAACTATGCACAAACCGGCAATGTTATACCCGTATACATGGTCAACGCCGTGCTGATGGGCATGATCTGGGGCATGCTGCGCGCGATGTCAGGTTCGGTATGGGTATCCTGCGCGGCACACGCGGTGTGGAATTCGCTGGCGTATATACTGTTCGGCTATGGTGTCAAGGCAGGCAAACTCGGTATCCAGTCCTTCGATATTTTTGGCCCCGAGCGCGGTGTCGCGGGTCTCTTGATCAACCTGCTTGTGGTCATCGCGCTTTGGCATGTATGGCAAAGCCGTAATCGACTGGAACCTGCTATTTCGCATTGATGAACTCGCTCCGGGTGACTATGCTTAATGAAAAGCAATGAACGGGTCGCGCGTACCCGGCAAATCGCCTGGAGATACTGATGAAAAGAATTCCGCTAGTGCTGGCAATGGCGTGGCTGCTTGCCAGTTGTGCCCCGGCTATTCAGACCGAGTACGATTATGATCCCGCGGCCAATTTTGGGGCCTTCAAGACCTTTGCCTGGGCAGGCGAACACCCGATGAGCGTCGCGATGGGTACCGACCAGTCGCTGAGCCCGTTCTGGGAGCCCATGATCATGCGGGCCATTGAACGCAATTTGGCTTCAAAGGGATTCACGCAAGTGGCAAATCATGAAAATGCGGATCTGGCCGTTGCGTTTACCATTGGCGCGCGTGACAAAATCGACGTGCGCACGACCCCGGTGACCTATCGCGGTTACTACGGAAGAGGGCCCTATGGCTATGGCAGCGGCTGGGGTGTAAGCCACGGCACTGAAACCACCGTGAAAAACTACACCGAAGGTGCGTTATCCATCGATATTTTCGACACCCGCAGCAAGGAACCGGTCTGGTACGGCATTGGCACCAGAAAAATGTACGGGACCCCCAAACAGGAAGGCCGGGAACAAAGAGTGAAAGAGGGCGTGGACCTCATCATGGGAACGTTCCCGCCGGGGTATGTTGCACCGGGTAGTTAGAGGTCCAAACAGCCAATAACGAATTCAAGCTGCGTGAACTTCAACGATCTCGCTGCGTGACGCGGCGGGGGGTACCGGTTGACCGGTTTTCACAAGATCTTCGATGTGGAATTCAATGGCTTCCTGTATAAGCCCCATGACTTCTTCGCGCGAAGCCGCCGCAGCGGTGCAGCCAGGCAGATCTGGCGCATATGCCCCGTACCCGGAATCACCTTTTTCTATGACTACCAGATATTTCATCTGACGCTGCTGTTCACTTGAGATCGGCATGTTTGAGTATACTGTTCAATGTCCCTGGTGGCATTTCGGCACTTGGTTTTCCAAAAACCTTGTGATCTCCCTGACCTTCATTGCGCGGACTATTTAGCCTGTGACATCCAAAGGGCTGATAACCCCACGTCCACCTTTATTCAGGACGTGGGTGTAGATCATGGTCGTTTTAACATCACTGTGGCCCAATAATTCCTGAACGGTGCGGATGTCATATCCGGATTCGAGCAAGTGCGTCGCAAAGCTATGACGTAGTGTATGTGTTGATGCTTTTTTGTTGACATCGGCGTTGATAATCGCCTGCTTGATCGCCTTTTGCAAATTGCGCGGTGACGTGTGGTATCGATGAATGACACCAGTAGTTTTGTCAGGCGAGCGTCGCGCAGATGGAAATACGAACTGCCAACACCAGTCTTTTGCAGCACTTTTGTATTTGTTTTGCAATAGATATGGCAGCGGTGCCTCTCCATATCCGAGCTTCAGATCGCGGTTATGGATTTTCCGTACCCTGACAAGATGATCTTCAAGGGGATTGACCAGTCGCTGCGGAAATACTGCAACGCGATCTTTGTCGCCCTTTCCTCCTCGGACAATAATTTGTGAGTACTCAAAATCCAGATCCTTGACGCGCAAGACAAGGGCTTCCATCAGGCGCAGCCCCGAGCCATAAATAATGTTGGCAATCAGCCAGTTTATGCCACTCAACTTTGCCAGCACGGCTTTCACCTCGGCACGTGACAAAACGACCGGTGCGCGGCGATTGCGCTTGGCTCGCTCGATATTATTGAGCCAATCGAGATCTTGCTTGAGCACCGTCTTGTACAGAAACAGCAGGGCATTGAGTGCCTGATTCTGTGTGGACGGTGAAACATGTCTGTCTACAGCAAGATGGCCGAGATATTCTGTAATTTCCGACTCGCCCAAGTCTCGCGGGGGGCGTTTGTCGTGAT
>CBDUSC010000219.1:0-4054 GCA_965369735.1 uncultured bacterium | reverse complement strand
TGAGGATGCCCAACCGGCTGTGTTCGTGAATCTTAACTCCCGCGGTGCCAGGAACATGCTGGAAACCACGGCTAGTCATATCGTTGATCCGATGGAGGAGCTGATCATTGAAAAATATATTGAAGCGGTGGAGCGCGATGGCGAAACCGTGTTCATATCCGAAGTGAGCGAAGAAGTTATTAGTGTAGCTACCATTCAGGGTGTGTTTGGAAACCGTTTTCAGATTACCGGTTTGCAACAAACAGAAGCGCGCGATCTGGCGTTATTGCTGCGCGCCGGCGCCCTTGCCGCGCCAATCGCAAAAGTTGAACAGCGTACGGTAGGACCCAGCCTCGGCCAGTCAAATATTGATCAGGGTTTCAAGGCAGTGTTGATCGGCTTTTTACTGGTCGTATCTTTTATGATCGTTTACTACCGTTTGTTTGGTCTGGTGGCCAATCTGGCATTGCTGGCAAACGTAGTTCTTGTGGTATCACTGCTGTCAATGCTGCAGGCGGTGCTCACATTGCCGGGTATTGCGGGCATCGTCCTGACTGTCGGTATGGCTGTTGATGCCAACGTACTCATTTTCGAGCGCATCCGCGAAGAACTACGAAATGGAAACACACCGCAGGCAAGTATCCACGCAGGTTACGAAAAGGCCTTTTCGTCGATCACAGATGCCAATATTACGACGCTGATTGCCGCGATCGTGTTGCTGACATTCGGTACCGGGCCGATCAAGGGCTTCGCTATCACATTGATGCTGGGCATCATAACGTCGATGTTTACCGCAATCGTCGGGACACGGGCGGTCATCAACGCCGTCTATGGCGGTCGGCGTGTCGAAAAGCTGGCGATCTGAGGGAGCAGGACCCAATGCAACTACTAGACAAGATTCCCGAGTTTGATTTCATGGGCAAGCGCAGGATTGCAGTTGTCCTTTCGGCTTTGCTGATCTTTGTATCGCTGGGTTCATTATTCACCCAGGGCCTGAATTTCGGCATCGACTTTTCTGGTGGTGTGCTGATCGAAGTGGGCTACCCCGGCAATGCCGATGTCGATGGAGTGCGCGCGGCGCTGGCTGATGCTGGTTTTGCTGACGCCCAGGTGCAGAATTTTGGCACTGCCAGCGATGTTCTGATCCGGATGCTGCCACGCGAAGGCGTGGACAGCGAATCACTGCGCGAAGATGTGCTCAACACACTTCGGCAACAATCGCCAGGCGTAGACCTGAGGCGTGTTGAATTTGTTGGTCCGCAGGTTGGTGAGGAGCTGACGGAGCAAGGTGGTCTTGCGATGCTGTTCGCCCTCATCATGATTCTGATATACGTCACTATTCGTTTCCAGTGGAAATTTGCACTGGGGTCGGTTGCTGCGCTGGTACACGATGTCATTATTACGTTGGGTTTTTTCTCTTTACTGCAATTACCATTCGATCTGTCTGTGCTCGCAGCGGTGCTTGCGGTTATTGGTTACTCTCTGAATGACACAATCGTTGTGTTTGATCGCATACGCGAAAACTTTATGCGTATTCGCAAGAGCGAACCGGTGTTCATCATGAATGCGTCGCTCAACCAGATGCTTGCACGAACAATGATCACGTCGATGACGACATTGCTGGTACTGTTTGCATTGTTTGTGTTTGGCGGTGAAGTTATTCACTCCTTTGCAACCGCCTTGATCGTTGGCGTTATCGTGGGTACGTATTCATCGATTTATGTCGCCAGCAATATTACCCTGGCATTGCAGATCAATACTCTGGATCTTATGCCGCAGGATAAAGAAATTGACGAAATGCCATGATCGTCACTGGCTAAACAAATCTTTTGGGATGTGAGGGCGGATCAGCTTCAGAAGTCTTGTATATACATCGGGCGATCCGGCCGCAACATGCCCGGTTTCCCAATAACGCTCACCACCTTCAAGATCGGCAACGCGGCCGCCGGATTCGCGGATCAAAAGAATGCCGGCTGCAATGTCCCATGGCTTCAGACCCATTTCCCAGAATCCATCGAGGCGACCGGCTGCGACATAGGCGAGATCCAATGCAGCAGCGCCGGGTCTGCGTACGCCTTTTGTCTCTTCCATGACCGACTTGAACATTTGCAGGTAGTCATCGATCCAGCGCTGGTTGGCGTGATAGGGAAAACCGGTACCGATTAGTGAATCCCGCAAGTATTTTCTGCCGCTGACGCGAATGCGCCGGCCATCCAGTTGTGCGCCTTCGCCGCGGGACGCGCTGAAAATTTCCTGGCGCAAGGGATCGTATATGACACCATGTTCCAAACGCCCACGTACACGTAGCGCAATGGAAACACAAAAAACCGGAAATCCATGGATAAAATTGGTAGTGCCATCCAGCGGGTCAATGATCCACACGAAGTCGTTGTTTTCGCTGTTGCTGCTCTGACCGCTTTCTTCTGCCAAAAACGCGTGGTCGGGATAGGCCTCCCGGATCGAGGCGATAATTTCGTTCTCGGATGCCCTGTCGACCTCGGTGACATAATCGTTGACGCCCTTTGAATCGATCTGGATCCGGTCAAGCCGGTTGAGTCCGCGTATGATCTTGTCGCCGCCGCGGCGCGCCGCCATGATTGCAATATTGAGCAATGGATGCATAGTGCAACACCTGTAGTGAATCGACTTGTCCGGTTCCATTAAAAGAGCGTTGCGGCCGCTATAATGAGCCGCGAGGGTGGCTGAGCATACCAGAGAGCCACCGCCACAGGTACGTCTTTGGTTTTTTTTGAATGAAACATTCGATACGCATCGTGCTGATTGGCACGACTCACCCCGGAAACATTGGTGCCGCTGCGCGCGCCATGAAAACCATGCAGTTGTCTGAGCTGTACCTGGTCGCACCCCGGTCGTTCCCGGATGCCGAAGCCACGAGTCGGGCATCCGGTGCCGATGACCTGCTTGCCGGGGCGGTCGTTTGCGATAGCCTGGACGAAGCCTTGAAGGGTTGTGGTTACATTGCAGGAACCAGTGCGAGACTACGCAGCCTCGAGTGGCCCATGACGAGGCCACGGGAGTGCGCTGAAAAACTGGTGGCAGAGGCGGAAAATGCTCGTGTGGCGCTGATATTCGGTCAGGAAAAGGCAGGTCTGTCGAACCAGGAGCTCGATCGTTGTAACGTGCTTGTCAATATCCCCTGCAACCCCGAATACAGCTCGCTGAACCTGGCGATGGCGGTGCAGCTGATGGCCTACGAGATTATGCTGGCAAGAGGCGAGCATGCTGATCTGCCAGAGCGGGAAGACGTGCCGGCCAGCGCCGATGAAATGGCGAACTTTTATGCACACCTGGAGCAGGTGCTACTGGAAAAAGGCTTTCTTGATCCGCATAATCCGCGCCATCTGATGCGGCGATTGCGCCGCTTGTTCAATCGCTCGGAACTGGACCAAAACGAAGTGAATATCTTGCGAGGCATACTGGCCGCGGTGCAAAACCCGAAACACCGTGCCGGTGGAACCGGCCAGCAGGAAGGGCAATAAATATGAAAAAAATCGATACACCCGGGATCCAGATACCGGTTTACCTGGACTACGCAGCCACGACGCCGGTGGACCCGCGCGTTGCGGACAAGATGCTGGGGTGTATGACCATGGATGGCGTTTTTGGAAATCCTGTCAGCGCCCATTTGCCCGGTCGCACAGCTCGCGGCCTGGTCGAAACCGCGCGCGCCCAGATTGCGGCCCTGGTCGGTGCGCAGCACCGTGAAATCATCTGGACCTCGGGCGCCACCGAGTCGAACAACCTGGCAATTACCGGTACCGCTCGTGCTTGCCAGGGCCAAGCCAGCCAGCACAAGGGCCGGCATATCCTGACCAGCAAGACCGAACACAAGGCGGTGCTGCATACCTGCAAGCAACTGGAAAAAGACGGCTTTGAGGTAACTTATCTGAGCCCTGGTAATGATGGTCTGATAGCGCCCCGGCAGATAGCAGATGCCCTGCGCGACGACACGATTCTGGTCTCGATCATGCACGTGAACAATGAAATCGGGGTCGTACAGGATATCGGGGCCATTGGTGAAATCTGCAGGCACGAGGGGGTCCCTTTTCATGTG
>CBDUSC010000218.1:0-4123 GCA_965369735.1 uncultured bacterium | reverse complement strand
AGAATATGCACGTACGACCATTTGCCGAGGGCCCGTTTACCTGGCACCTGGCACGCCACTGGGGAAGCATGGAGCTGGTCGATCTCACGCCCGATCTTGGCAAGTACTTTGGCACCGATGAAGGCGTACTGGTCGTACGCGCGCCAAAGGACGAAGCGCTGCAGCTGAAAGATGGTGATGTCATTTTGAATATCGACAACCGTGAACCAGAGAGTCCCGAACATGCACTGCGGATACTGCGCTCATATTCACAGGGAGAAACCCTGGAGATTCAGGTCATGCGTCAAAAACGGCGCCGTACGCTGGACATAACGGTCCCGGACCGCAGCGATGAAGCAGCCATACACCCCGATTTCTCTATGCGGCCGTCGATGCACGAGCGCCGTGTCATTCGTCTGGGAAAACCACCGGTTGAAACCTGATCCCTCTGGAAACCTCAGCAATACGGTGATCCGATAAAACTGATCACCGGGTTGGGTTTCGCTCTGCAGCCCGGGCTGGGTTACCAGCCCGGGTTTTTTGTGAAACGGGTGCTAATATGCGCGCCCTATGCGTCGCAGCGATTTTACATACGAGTTACCCGATGAACTGATCGCCCAGTACCCGCCCGTTGCGCGCAGCGCTGGGCGCCTGCTATGTCTCGATGGAAGCAGCGGTGTGTATGCGGACCGCCGGGTCGTCGACTTCCCGGGTCTGTTGCAAGCGGGCGATTTGCTTGTTTTGAATGACACGCGGGTGATTTCGGCACGGCTGGATGCCCGAAAACAAAGCGGTGGTCGTGCCGAGGTCTTGATTGAACGGATGCAGGGAAAGTATGCCGCATGTGCGCTGATACGCGCCAGCCGGGCACCACGCGCGGGTAGCTGGCTGGTGTTTGCCGATGGCAGCCGGGCAAAGGTGCTGGGCCGCGATGACGATATGTTCAGGCTGCGTTTCGATCAGCCGGTGTTGGATTTGCTGGAGGCGCATGGACATGTGCCGTTGCCGCCGTATATACAGCGCCAGGATGACGACAGCGATCTGGAGCGTTATCAGACGGTGTTTGCAAAAAATCCGGGTGCGGTTGCGGCGCCAACAGCCGGTCTGCATTTTGACCAGGCCATACTCGACAGAATCGCCGAAAAAAATGTGAAAATCGGGTATGTCACCTTGCATGTCGGCGCGGGTACATTCCAGCCAGTGCGCTGCGATGATATTCGTGATCACCAGATGCACGCGGAGTGGGTAGAAATCGATGAACAACTGGTTGCACAAATCAGGGAATGCAGGCAGCGGGGCGGGCGTGTCGTTGCGGTTGGCACAACGGTAGTACGCAGCCTGGAGACGGCCTGCTCTGATGATAACCAAGGCGGTAACCACGATGGCGAGCCAAAGGCGTTCACCGGTGATACGCGAATGTTTATATTTCCCGGTTACCGGTTTCGCTGTGTGGATGCGCTGCTGAGCAATTTTCATTTGCCTGAGTCAACTTTGCTCATGCTGGTGTGTGCGTTTGCCGGCCACGACAATGTACTGAACGCGTATCGTCACGCTGTGCAGGAGCAATACCGATTTTTCAGCTATGGTGATGCCATGTTCATCACGCCAGAAACCGGAGCACAACGGTGAAATTTACCGTTGACGCAACTGACGGGCCGGCACGGCGCGGCTGGCTTGAGTTTGCCCGTGGCAGAGTTGATACGCCGGCATTCATGCCGGTCGGTACTTACGGAACGGTTAAATCGGTGACACCCGAAGAATTGCGCAGCGTGGGCTCGCAGATCGTCCTTGGCAATACCTTTCACCTGATGTTGCGACCGGGCACCGGCATCATCGGCAAGCACGGTGGTCTGCACGAGTTCATGAACTGGGATGGCCCGATACTGACTGATAGCGGCGGGTTTCAGGTGTGGTCGCTTGCGGATATGCGAAAGATCACAGAGGAGGGCGTCAGCTTCCAGTCGCCCGTGGATGGCTCACCGGTATTTTTGTCGCCGGAAACATCGATTGAGGTCCAGCATGCGCTGGGCTCAGACATCATCATGGTGTTTGACGAATGTACGCCATACCCGGCCAGCGAATCCCAGGCCCGCGAATCCATGCAGCTGTCGCTGCGCTGGGCCAAAAGATCACGCGATGCACATGACGGTAGTGAGCATGCCAATGACAAATCCAAAGGGGCATTGTTTGGCATCGTACAGGGGGGCATGTACCCGGCGCTGCGCAGGGAGTCTTTGTCCGGCCTCACCGATATCGGTTTCGATGGTTACGCAATCGGTGGTTTGTCGGTTGGTGAGGGGCAGGAAGAAAGACTATTGATTCTCGATGAGATCACCGGGTTGATGCCCGATGATCGGCCGCGATATCTCATGGGTGTTGGCACACCCGCGGATATCGTGGATGCCGTCCATCGGGGAATCGATATGTTTGACTGCGTCATGCCGACACGAAATGCGCGAAACGGATACCTGTTTACCAGCACAGGCATGGTGCGGCTGAGAAATAGCAAGAATCGTGATGATACCGGGCCGCTGGACGCGGATTGCGACTGTTATACCTGCCGGAATTACAGTCGATCCTATTTACGCCATCTCGATCAGTGCAATGAGATTCTTGGCGCCCGGCTCAATACGCTGCACAACCTGCATTACTACCAGCGACTGATGAGCGACATACGCTCGGCAATCGGGCAGGGCAATTTGGACGAATTCCGCCGCAAAATCATTGAAATCCACGGGAAAGCCCCGATGTCTGTGGCATAATACCGCGCTGTTTTGACGGCCGGACAAAAGGAATCACATGGACTTTTTCATCTCCAACGCATGGGCTCAGGGTGCGCAGCAAACCGGTGCAGGTGGCTGGCTGCTGATCGTACTGATGTTCGTGGTCTTTTATTTCATGCTGATCAGGCCACAGACCAAGCGTGCCAAGCAGCACCGCGAAATGGTTTCTGCGCTGTCGGAAGGCGACGAGATCGTTACTGCCGGTGGCGTGCTTGGCCGCATATCCAAAATCAATGATCAGTTTGTCACCCTTGAAGTAGCCGATGGCGTCAGTATCAAAGTGCAGCGACACACGGTGGGTGCGGTGATGCCAAAAGGCACAATGAAGAGCGTCTGAGTGGCGTTGAAGACAGGAATTGGGGAAGGATCCGCATGAATCAATATCCGGTTTGGAAAAATCTGCTCGTTGCTGGGGTAGTTATTTTTGGCTTGCTGTTTGCGCTGCCAAACTATTATGGCCAAGACCCTGCACTACAAATCGCACTGGAAACCCGGGCAGTTAATCTCGATGAGAACGCGCTCGGCGATGTGCGCGGGCTGCTGGACGCCGCCTCAATTCCCTATAACGCCGCGTACCTGAAAGATGGTCGCGTGATGGTTCGTTTCCCCGGCGTTGGGGATCAGCTCATTGCGGTCGATATCCTGCGCGATGGTCTCGGAGCCAATTTTATTGTTGCGCTGACGCTGGAATCACGCATGCCGGACTGGCTGCGCGACATGGGTCTGAACCCGATGCGCCTGGGCCTGGATCTGCGTGGTGGCGTCTACACCTTGTACGAAGTTGATATCCGCGCGGCGGTCAATCAATACCTGGATCGACTGCGCAGCGATATGAACTCGGGTTTGCGCGAAAAGCGTATCCGCACGGATGGCGTCAGCGTTCAGGGCAGCGCCTTGCGTATCCTGCTGCGCGACGAAGACGATCGCGATGCCGTAATGGATATCCTGCGCGATCTCGATAACCAGATCGTCGTTGCCCAGGGACCTGTAGACGGAAAGCCGGCGATTACTGCGACAATGACTGATCAACAGATCAAGGACAGACAGGATTTTGCCATTGATCAGAACATCACAACCATGCGCAACCGGGTCAATGAGCTGGGTGTCGCGGAGCCGTTGATCCAGAGGCAGGGGCTCAATCGCATTGTCATCCAGTTGCCCGGCGTGCAGGACCCCGCCGAGGTAGACAAGATCATGAACGCCACGGCTACCCTGGAGTTCCGGCTGGTCGACAAAGAGAATAACGCTTATGAAGCCGAACGCGTCGGTCGTGCCCCGTTGGGTTCGGAGTTATTCAAACGACGCGACGGCACGCCGGTGTTGCTTGAGCGTGACGTGATTGCAGCTGGTGAGCATCTCAC
>CBDUSC010000217.1:0-4148 GCA_965369735.1 uncultured bacterium | reverse complement strand
GTCGATTCGTCGGGTCGATTCGTCGGGTCGACTCATCGTGTCAGCTCGTTGAGTCATTCCTCATCGGGGAAAAAGTAGACGGCGCTGATGCTCCACTCGGTCTGCAGCGGTGCATCAGGGCGCATGCGTTTGTCGATGATTTCACCATGACGACCGCTGATATGGACATCGAATGCGGTGTAGGCCACCTGGTTGCCCAGGGTTTTGCCGCGCATGCGTATGCTGTACAGGCCCGGTCCACTGTGGCTGTTCACGCGCCCGTAAAACTCTATGGTGTTGTCGTGATCTTCATACGTCAGCGTCCCGCGCAGGCATACCTTGTCTTTTCCATCGCACAGATTTCCGTTCTTGTGCAAAAAAAAGGTATGCGCTGACACTGTGTCACAGGCCAGTAATACAGTAGTCAGCAATACACCGGTCTGGATTGTGTAGCGATATCGGGCCATGATTATCAAAGCATAGACCGGTTGGCCGGTTGACGTTAGTGGTCGAGCGGGTCGCCCCGGGCTATGCTTATGCAACAGATCACAACAGTGAGTACCCGGATTATGTATCAGGTCACAAATACAGTTGCGACGATTCTTATTGCGACAGCAATATCTGGAATGGCCATTGCAGAGCCGGGCAATGAAATTGATATGCCCGATATGCATGAAAGTGCGGGGCTGATGTTGCCAGAGGGATTTTCCGCAACGGTTTATCATGATGGGGTTGGCAAGGCGCGGCATATTGCAGTTCGGGAAAACGGCGATGTATTTGTTGCGCTGAGCGACAACAAAAATGGTGGCGGAAGTGTCGCGTTGCGAGATACCAATGGAGATAGCCGGGCGGACAAGACCGAGTATTTTGGCAGCATGACCGGTACGGGTGTCGCGATCTCGGGAAACTGGTTGTACCGTTCGTCAAAAGTGGCGGTGTATCGATACCGGCTTGGGGAAACACTGGCACCAACCGGCGATCCGGAAATTATCGTCGATGGTTTCCCCAAGCAACGCAGTCATGCAGCCAAGTCGCTGGCACTGGATACCCAGGGACATCTGTATGTTAATTCCGGTGCGCCATCGAATGCCTGCCAGCGTGAATCCCGGCAACCTGAATCACCCGGGCTCAAACCCTGCCCCCATTTGGAGCGTAGTGGTGGCATCTGGCGGGTGTCGGCAGACAAAACCGATCAGTCGCAGCTTGAAAACGGCGAAAAATATGTGACGGGGATACGCAATGCCGTGGCAATCGCAATCGGGCCACAAGACACCTTGTTTTTTGTGCAGCATGGTCGCGATCAGCTGGATACGTTGTGGCCAAAATATTTCAGTGTTCAGCAACGAATTGAATTACCGGCCGAAGAGTTTCACCGGGCGGTACAAGGTGCCGACTATGGCTGGCCATATACATATTACGACCCCATGCGCGGCGAGCGCATGATTGGCCCCGAGTACGGTGGCGACGGCAAAACGGTAGCGGAAAAAGGCAAGTACCAGGAACCTTTGGCAGTGTTCCCCGCGCATTGGGCTCCGAATTCCATCGTGTTTTACACCGGCAGCGAGTTTCCGGAGCGCTACCATGGCGGTGCATTTGTCGCATTCCATGGCAGCTGGAACCGTGCGCCGAATCCACAGGAGGGCTTCCGGGTCGTATTCGTGCCCTTCGACGGTAGCAACACTGACGGGTCCTGGATTACATTTGCAGATGGCTTCAAGGGCGGAGATGAGACATACCGGCCAACCGGTCTTGCGGTTGGCCCCGAAGGTTCCTTGTATATCTCGGAAACCGAGCAAGGTCGTATCTGGAAAGTGAGCTATACGGGAAACTGACAGCAACCTGCTGCGGGTCCGGTTTCTGGTTCACAAACCGGATTGGTAGCCAATGTGAAATACGACATCGGGTGCCGTATCGACCAGCAGATCCTCGCCAACGGCAAACCGGAACCGGCTGCTTTTGTTGACGATCCAGCTGCCGCCAACCACCAACTGCACTGAGCCGCGACCAAGATCGTCCAGATCAGTGTCGTACACGGCAGAATGACCGTCGATCTGGACGCCCAGTTCCAACGATGACCACTGAGAATACTGGACGCCCACGCTGAAACTGGCAACAAAGTCTTCCTGGAAATCCTCGACGCGGTCGCCGTCACCGAGCCAGCTTGCACCGCCCTGCAAAAAAAGTGACCAGTTGCTGCCCGCCGGTTTTTTGTCGTAGTGCGCGGTGACAGAAACGTCGCTTGCACCGCTGCCCAGCAGCTTGCCTTCATCACCGGTTGCCAGCTTGAACGCTGCGCGCAGCGCAAAATCCGAATCCGGTTGATTTCTCCAATACCCGGGTTGCCATCCGGCAGACAAAACCACATCGCCGATTCCGTTTTGCGATGAGTTGATCGAGTACAATGTTTGCCCGTTCCCGATCAGGACATAGTCGAGATCATTGGTGCCCTGCTTGTCGCGTTCGCCATTGGGTAACCCGGTGATGTCATGCCAATTTTCGATGAGCTGGTCGAGCATGCCGGGTTCGTGAAAAATCCAGGGGATATCGATACCCACTTCAATGCCATCCGCAACCCCGTGTCTCAGGCTGAAATCAAGGCGCGATGTCTCGCCATCGATCAGGACACCATCATTGCTATCGGTTTCCGAGTTTGAGCTGTTGAGATAATTGAGCTGGCTGCGCCAACCGGTTTCGCCCTTTTTGGCAACTGCCGCGCTTTGCGTGTATGGCAGCCCGAAAATCTGGACAAACGGGTTGAAATTGCGGGTGAAAAAAGGCGATGGTTCTGCTGCGATTGCCGTGTTTGCCATACTGGCGATCAGCATGGCGGCGCCGGGGATCAGATAATTACGAAAATGCACGGATTAACAGGCCAACCTTGTAAGGAATCACAAAAATGTTAGCACCAATCCGGATGTCAATTGTCTTGGTTTAATACCAATCATAAATATTTCATTATTTCATCAGAGACGGAAGACAAAAAAATGAGAAATTTCAAGCTGTTACTGCTATTGATTGCTTTATCGGTGGCGTATACCGCGGTGGCAGCAACGCAGGATGCGGTCGACATAGACATACCATACGAACGGTTCGTGCTGGACAACGGTCTGCGGCTTATTGTGCACGAGGATCACAAGGCACCGATCGTTGCGATCAACGTCTGGTATCACGTGGGCTCAAAAAATGAGAAACCGGGCAAGACCGGCTTTGCGCATTTGTTTGAGCACCTCATGTTCAACGGCAGCGAAAACCACGATGAAGACTGGTTCGTGCCGTTCCAGCGTGTTGGCGCGACAGATATGAACGGAACTACCTTCTTCGACAGAACAAATTATTTCCAGAATGTGCCCAACACCGCGGTGGATATGGCTTTGTTTCTCGAATCCGATCGCATGGGTCATTTGCTCGGCGCCATCACCCAGGAAAAACTGGACGAGCAGCGTGGTGTTGTACAAAACGAAAAGCGCCAGGGTGATAACCAGCCCTATGGCAAGATATTCGCCCACGTGCTGGAGAACGTTTTCCCGCAAGGCCATCCTTACTCGTGGGAGACTATCGGGTCCATGGAGGATCTTGAGGCCGCGTCTCTGGATGACGTACATGAATGGTTCAAAACTTATTATGGGCCGAACAACGCGGTCCTGGTTATCGCCGGTGATATCACTGCCGAAGATGCGCTTGCCAAGGTAGAAAAGTATTTTGGTGATATCCCGCCCGGGCCACCGCTTGCAAAACAACACAAATGGATACCCAAACACACGGGCACGCGGCGCCAGGTAATGCAGGACCGGGTGCCACAGGCGCGGGTCTACAAGGCATGGGCAATACCGGAGTGGGGCACGGAGGAATCAACCGATCTTGACCTGGTGTCCAGCCTGCTCGCAGGTGACAAAAACTCGCGCTTGTATAAACGGCTGGTTTACGAGGATCAAATTGCAACAGACGTAGGTGCTTTTGCGCTCGACGCTGAAATATCGGGTGTCTTTTTGGTTTGGGCGACGGCACAACCCGGTGGTGACCTGGTTGCTGTCGAAGCGGCGATAGATGATGAGCTAGCACGATTTCTCGACAAAGGACCATCCAAAAATGAGTTGAAACGCATACAGGCCCAGTGTCGATCCGGTTTCATACGTGGTGTGGTACGAATCGGCGGTACTACTGGCAAGTCG
>CBDUSC010000216.1:0-4160 GCA_965369735.1 uncultured bacterium | reverse complement strand
TCTTGCAGCTTCCATTGCTGCATCAAAAGCGCTTTTACCCTTATCGGATTCCATCTTGGCAAACTCGATAATGAGGATCGCATTCTTTGCGGCCAGTCCAATCAGCATGACAAGGCCAATTTGGGCAAAGACATTGTTCTCATAAGAATCGCTGAACATCCGTGCGATCCATAATCCACCGATTGCGCCGAACACCGCAATCGGTGTTCCGAACAACACGCCCAATGGCAGCGACCAACTCTCGTACTGTGCCGACAGAATCAGGAACACAAAAACCAACGCCATGAGGAATACGACGCTGCCGGTTCCTTCCGCGGCCTTTTCCTGGTAGGACATGTTGTACCAGGCATACGACATATCCGATGGAAGCACATCGGCGGCAACTTCTTCCAGTGCATTCAATGCTTGGGCCGAGCTATATCCAGCCGCCGTCTGACCGGATATCTCCGCGGATCTCCAAAGGTTGAAACGATTGGTAAAATCGGGGCCGGTGGTTCGACTGACGGTCACAAACGTCGACATCGGAACAACCTCACCATCGCGATTGCGTACATAAAACATTCGGATACCGTCCGCGCTATCGCGATACTCGGGTTCCGCCTGTACGTAGACCTTGTATAGCCGGCCAAAGCGATTGAAATCATTGACGTAGGCACCACCCAAAAACGCACCGATCGAGGTATTGACGTCGGCCACCGAGACACCCAACTTCAATATTTTTTCGTAGTCGATGTCCATGAACATTTGCGGGACGTTCGCGCGAAATAGTGTAAACGCGGTGGCAACTTCCGGTCGTTGCATTGCCGCCTGTGTGAACAGCGCGGTCTGCTCAGCAAGGTAAGTGGGCGGGTTACCACTGCGATCCTGAAGCATTATCGAGAAACCCGATCCGGTGCCAAGACCTGGAATCGCGGGAGGCCCAAACGCAAACGCAAGACCACCGGTAATTCTCGTCTGGAATGCCTGGTTCAGATGCTGCGTGATTACTCTGGCGTGATCTTCTTTATCCGGTCGTTCGTCCCAGTCCTTGAGCTGCAAGAAAATAAAACCGGCATTCGACTGCACGGTACCCGTCAGCATGCTATAGCCGGTGATCGAGGTGTTGGACTCAATTGCATCTATTTCGGCCACAATCTCATCAACCTGGCGCATAACTGCGTCGGTGCGTTGCATGGATGCACCATCCGGCAGAATAACTGCGCCCATCAGATAGCCCTGGTCTTCTTCCGGGACAAACCCACCCGGCACAGCGCCAAACAGAAATACAATGCCGACAACCATGGCGACGATGACGACCAAGGTTCTTATTAATTTTTCCGAAAAATAGTTGGCGGCAATCATGAATTTGTCGGTCGCCACTTCAAACCATGTATTAAACTTTTGGAAAAATTTGTCAAAGGTGCTTTTGTCTTCACCAGGGGGCTTTAGCAAGCTGGCTGCCAGAGCGGGACTGAGGGTCAGCGCATTGATTGACGATATTGCTACCGCGACCGCAATCGTGATCGCAAATTGTTGATAAAGCCGCCCGGTGATACCGCCCATTGCAGCAACCGGCACAAATACTGCAATCAGGGCAAGAGATGTTGCCACAATCGGTCCTGAGACCTCGCGCATCGCCTCGATCGTCGCGTTGGGTGCATCCATCCCTTTTTCCAGTTTCTGCGCCACGGCCTCAACGACAACGATGGCATCATCGACGACAATGCCAATGGCAAGGACGAGGCCGAGCAAGGACAAGGTATTGACCGAAAAGCCCAGCAACGGGAATACAGCAAAGGTGCCGATCAGTGAAACAGGTACAGCCAGAGACGGTATCAGTGTTGATCTGGCGTTTTGCAAAAATATATAAACGACCAGGATAACCAGGAAAAGCGCCTGGAACAGCGTGATGATAATCTCACGAATACCGGCTGTAATCGGCAGTGTAGTGTCCAGCGAGACCACATATACAAGGTCATCCGGAAAACGTAGTTTCAGGTTCTCCATGATCGCCAGAATCTGATTTCGCACATCGAGACCGTTGGCGTCCGGTAGCTGATAAATAGCAAGAATCGAGGAATCCGAGCCGTTGAGTTTGCCGTCGACGGTATAGTTTTGTGTGCCCAGCTCAATCCGCGCCACATCCTTGAGGAATACCTGCGAGCCGTCCGGATTCGATCGCACAACGACCCTGCCGAACTGCTCAGGCGTATTCAAACGATCCCGCGTATTGACTGTGTAAGTGAACTCAGTACCAGGTGGTGCGGGTGGACCACCGATCTGACCGGCTGGAACCAGAACATTCTGATTGCCGATAGCGCTGGTGATATCCGGGACCGTCAGGCCAAGTTTCGCCAACTGATCCGGTTTTATCCAGATACGCATCGCGTACTCGAACAGGCTACCGCCCAGCACTTCGGCCTGGCCCACGCCCTGGACGCGCGCCAACTCATCCAAAACATTGATAATGGCGTAGTTGTTCAAAAACTCCGTGTTATAGGTGCCATTGGGCGAAATCAATGTGACAAGCAATAACGGGAACGACAACTTTTTCTTGACTGGCACACCAAGACGAGTGACTTCCTCAGGCAGGGATGCCATCGCTTCCGATACGCGGTTTTGTGTCAGGACATTGGACATGTCCAGATCGGACCCAACTTCGAACGAAACTTCCAGGGTCAGCCGGCCATCGCTGGAGTTGGTCGAGCGCATGTAAATCATGTTTTCAACGCCGTTGACTTTTTGTTCAATCGGCGTGGCGACAGATTGCTCAACGTTGATCGCGTTGGCGCCGGTATAGGTACCGGAGACACTAACCATCGGCGGGTTAATATCAGGATACTGAGCAATGGGCAGGCGCTGTAATGAAACCACGCCAATAATCACGATCATGATCGCAATGACCATGGCCACGATCGGCCGGCGGACGAAAAATTCAGCCACCTAGAACGCTCCGCTGTCCGGGTTTTCGGCGGGCGCTTCTGGTTCAACCAACTGCGGGTTCACTGTGATGCCATCTCGCAGACGCTGCAGCCCCTCAATGGCAATCCTCTCGCCAGCTTCCAGACCAGATTCAACCAGCCAGTGATGATCTATAACCGGGCCAACTTCGATACGACGCAATTCGACATTTCCCTGGGCATCGACCACGAACGTCTGGAATATACCCTGCGTTTCATTGACCGCGCGTTGCGGCACCATAATGGCGTTTTCGCGCCGGTCAATAATGGCCCGGACTCTCGCAAACTGACCAGCAAGAACGATTCTGTTTGGATTTGGAAAATCGGCTTCCAGCGTGAGCGTGCCGGTGGTTGGATTGATGGCTGCATCCAATGCGGTCATGCGCCCGTCAAACGGGTGAATTTCGCCATCGGCCAAAATCAGTTTCAGCGCACGATCCGGATTGCTGGCATCTTTCACCGCCGCACCTCGTATCTCACCCATCGACGAGGAACCGCGTATCTCACCTCCTGCAAATTCCCTGGCAAAACGCAAATATTCTCGTTCGTTGATGGAAAACCTCACTCTGATCGGATCGATCTTGGAGACATAGTTGAGTACCACAGGATTCGGTGGTGCGCCAACGAATTCACCGACCTCGGCTGCGGTAATACCTATGAGACCGCTAATCGGCGCCTTGATGGTGCAATAGCTCAATTCGATGTTGGCCTGATCCAATTGTGCATCCGCTGCCTGTACCGCGCCGATCGCGGCCTCGTACTGTGCAACCGCACTATCGAGGTCCTGTTCAGACACCGCTTTCATTTCAGCAAGGGGTCGTATGCGATCAAGATCCGATTTTGCTTTTACCCGCGCTGTCCGCGCTTCGGCCAACCTGCCCATGGCTTCCGCGACCTTTGCTTCGAATGGGCGCGGGTCAATGGTGTACAGCAAGGCGCCTTTTTTTACATTGCGGCCCTCGATAAAATCCATGGACTCCAGGAAGCCTTCGACCCTGGCACGAATGGGTATGTCGATCGATCCACGGGTCTGACCCACCATATCCAGATGAATAGGAACGTTCCGGGTAACCAGTTCAATTACCGGTATATCAAGGGGGGGTGGGGCAGGTGGCTCCGACCCGCCACAGCTGACCAAGACCCCGATACAGCCAATGCACAGCATCACGCGAGACGCCGTCCAGATTTCGTCATACATATTGGTTTTCCCAACCATTATTG
>CBDUSC010000215.1:0-4162 GCA_965369735.1 uncultured bacterium | reverse complement strand
AATTAGTGTTCAACGCGAAAACATCGAAAAAATGGCAGCGGAAACACAACCCTGAACTTCCTGAAATCTCGCAGGATATGAAGGATCACTTTTGAAGTCGAGTTACCGACGGGTTCCTCTCAATGCTGGTCTTATCGCCAACGACCGCTTCGGGTCGGAAGCGACCGCTCAAAAGCATATCGCTTGAGCGGCAGCTATCGAGCGTAAAGCGGACATAGGATTCGATTCAATTTGAAAGTGTCCGTTTGATCAAGTACCGATTATCACAGCCAGGGTTGTTTTCGGGCTTGTCTGAAAAGATCCAGGGTAGAGCTGCCATCCAGGCGATAACCGGCTTTGCGCACCGTAATAATGTGCCTTGGCGAGTGCGGGTCTTCCTCGAGCTTGCGGCGCAATTCCGAAATATGGGTATCGACTGTGCGGCTGACGATTGCGGATGTATGACCCCAGATATCACGCATCAGATCCAGCCTGGATATCACCGTGCCCTGTTTTCTGATCAGGCCCATCAGCAAATCAAACTCTTTGGGTGCCAGATCCACAGGTTCACCCTTGCGCATCACCAGGCGGGAGTCTGGGTAGATCTCGATACTGCCAAAGGCATAAGCCGGTTCGGGCCGCGCAGCATGGGTATCGTCGCTGCCACGGCGCAGCAGCGCCTCGACCCGCGCAAGTAACTCCATCAGGCCAAATGGTTTTGTGACGTAATCATCGGCACCCATCCGCAGGCCGCGTACCTTGTCGACCTCTTCTCCCTTTGCGGTCAGTATCAGCACCGGCATGTGCATGCCATCGCCGCGAACGGTTTCCAGGACCTCGAAGCCGTCCTGTTCGGGCAGCATCAGGTCCATGATAACGAGATCGGGTGGTTCGTCGCGTATTATCCTCAGAGCTTCGCTGCCGGTGGCGGCTGTGCCGACATCATAACCCTCGATCTCCAGGTTGTTTCGCAACCCGTAGGCCAGGTCTTCGTTGTCCTCAACAACCAGGATCTGACTCATTCAGTGACACCCGTTGACTCGATCGTGCTACCCGCGCCCGTCTTGGATCTACGGTCGCCCTCTTTCAAGGGTAGCTCAACGACAAACCTTGCGCCGCCGGCACTGCAATCTTCCACCCAGCACCGGCCACCATGCAGTGTGACCAGCTCACGGACCACCGCCAGGCCAATACCGGTGCCCGCAATAGCACGGCTTTGTTCGCGCGGCAGACGGTAATAGCCACCCCAGATTTTTTCCCGATCATCGGCAGGAATACCGGGCCCCTGGTCTTCCACCGCGACAATGACTTTTGATCCACGTCGCTCCAGTGCGATCCGGATATGCTGCCTGGCCGGGCCATATTTTATGGCATTGTCCAGAAGATTGAGCATGATCTGTCTGAGTGCGCCATCATCTGCCCGCACCGTGGAGCCCCGGCCAATCATGCAGTCGACGCCGATACTGTGGCTACCCGATAGCGGTTCAAACTCGCGCACCAGTTCCTCGATCAGCGGTACTACCGCGCGGTCATGCATGTCCAGCTGTATCTGATCGCGTTCCCCGCGCGAGAACTGCAGGACATTTTCAACCAGGTGAGCCAGGCGTTGGGACTCGCGATTGATGATTTCCAGCGCGCGTTGCCGGTCGTCATCGCTACGGACCCGATTGAACAGCAGCGTTTCTGCAAACATGCGAATCTGGGTCAGTGGTGTGCGCAGTTCATGAGATACCTGCGCGACAAAATCGGAGCGCATTTGCATCAGCTCCCTTTCGCGGCGCAGCTGGCGTATGGCCGCCACGACCATCGCGACGGCCAATAGTAACAATATCAATATGATCGGCAGACGCGACTGGGGCAACCCGCCTATGACCAGTTTCGATGCAACCGACGGATCGATACCGGCAATCAATTGATAATCTTTCAGGATTCCCTGGTAGTCATCCCCCAGGCTGCGTCGGACCAGCATTGCCGGGTCATAGCGGCCACCACTTTTGAAAATGTCATTGCCGTCGGGATCGGCCATGCTGAGGTAGAGGTCATCGTTGCTGAATTCATTGCCGACCAGCGACGCAGGTAACAGTTGCGACTGTTCGAATACCGGTTGCAGCCAGTCACCCATGGCGTCGCGATTGACTTCGAATGCAATAAATTCCTGCCCGCGGCTACCCGGCGCGACGACATAGGACCAATACCGGTTGTTCCGGGTGACAGTCATTATCGCAAACGGCTGCATGTCCTCTGCTGCCATATCCATGTCCTGGAGCGCGTCGAGAATTCGGGAAGACATTTCCGGATCCATGCTTGCCTGCGAGTGCAGGGCATCTGTTTTTTTGTCATAAAAAACAATTCCGCTGGCCAGGAACGAAGAGTGCCGGGCCTCATCGTTTCGCAGATCCGCCATGGATGGCGGCGATGCGTTTTCCCGGTTGAAGGCCTGTAGCTGGCCAACAAGGTTGTAGTACCCGTAGTAGCCCAGTTGTGCGGTTGCACGACGTACGAACTCATCTGCTATCAACGACGAATAGTCTATCAGCACCTGCTCGGCCAGTTGACGCTGCGATGTTGCAGCTTTTTGAGCCTGCCACGCGAGCACCGCAGTCAATGCCAGGCTGGCAAGCAGCATGGCAACAATGACCGGTGAACTGCGCGTTTGGCTTGATCGGGGCATAGTTGAGACTCCCGCGGTTTCCCGCGGCGTGCGTATGCTTCAAGCATCGCGCAACCCCGGTGGTCTGGCAAGGGCGGGCTGACCACAAATAGCGTCGGGATGACGATTCTGACACAACCCTGACAATCCGCTGTCGTAACCCTGATACGGGCTTTGCTATGTCAGGGCATTGGGTTTAGATTAGCCATCGACTCGGAAAAAGGAGAAGTCATGATTCCGGGATTGTTGATGACTGCGGCGGTTGTGGTGACACCGCCGTCGGAACAGGTCGTACTGCATGACATAGTCAATAACGTATCGCCTGCAAGAATTGAAACCGATATTCGCAAGCTGGCCGGTTTTGGTACTCGCCATACGCTGTCGCAAACAAAATCGAAAAAACGCGGTATCGGTGCAGCGAGACGCTGGATAAAAGAGGAGTTCGAGCGCATATCTGCAGAATGCGGCGGTTGTCTCGACGTCTCATTTCAAAGCAGGGTGATCGAGGGCGAGGAACGAATACCGGACCCGGTTGAGGTCGTCAGCGTGATTGCCATCCAGCGTGGCATCACGGACCCCGGTCGCTACGTCATCATGAGCGGTGATATTGACTCCCGTGTAACCGATCCCATGGATGCGAAGTCCGATTCACCCGGCGCCAATGACAATGCCTCAGGGATGGCGGGTGTGCTCGAAGCTGCAAGAGTGCTGAGCCAGTTCAGATTCCAGGCAAGTATTGTCTATGTCGGTTTATCAGGTGAAGAACAAGGTCTGTTTGGCGGCAAGATCATGGCGGATCAGGCGTTGAAAGATGGCTGGCGCATCGAGGCGGTGCTGAACAACGACATGATCGGAAACATATCCGGTATCAACGGCGTTACAAATAACACCACAGCGAGAATTTTCTCCGAGGGCACCCGGGCGATGGAAACCGCCGAGGAAGCAAATCTGCGCCGCTTCAGGGGTGGCGAGGTGGATTCACCATCGCGTAATCTCGCGCGTTATATCGATCGGCTTGCAGACAAATATATCCCCAACCTGGACACCATGATGATCTACCGGTTGGACAGGTTTCGTCGTGGTGGTCATCACCGGCCATTCAACGATGCGGGTTTCCCCGGTGTCCGGATTATGGAAACCAATGAGAATTATTATCGCCAGCATGAAAATGTTCGTATAGAAAATGGTATCAGCTATGGCGATATCATCGATGGCGTCGATTTCTTTTATGCGGGCAAGCTCACGGCATTGAATGCGGTTGCACTGGCGTCGATGGCATGGGCGCCACCACCACCTGCGGATGTCACAATAGAAGGTGCGGTCAGCGCGAACACCACACTGCGATGGTCGAGGGTACCGGCTGATCAGGCCCCGGCTTTGCTGGGTTATCGCGTGCACTGGCGGCTGACCACGGACTCGCAGTGGACACACAGCCTGTTCGTCGGCGATCTGTCTGAATTCACTTTGAAAAACATCGTCATCGACAACTACTTTTTTGGTGTATCCAGTGTCAGCAAAGCGGGTTTTGAGAGC
>CBDUSC010000214.1:0-4170 GCA_965369735.1 uncultured bacterium | reverse complement strand
GTCGTTTTCGGTTTTTTCCCACATGTTTTTAACGCGTCGTCCAAAGTCACCACAAAGGTTCCAGAGTAGCGATCGCCAAAACGGAATGTTTCTGCAGCTTCCAGATTTGTCGCCTGGCTGTGATCCAGCTTCAGGATCGATCCATTTGCTCCCGTAACCCGCTTGATATCGGCATCATGAAACATGACCGGTACGTAATCGCGTGTAAGCTGCACATCGAATTCTATGTATGACACGCCGGTGTCCAGCGCAGCATGCAGCGCGGGGATCGTATTCTCGGGGTAGCGGCCCGCGTAACCACGATGTGCTACCAGCAGCTTTGGTGAAATGGGGTCAATGTTGGTCATGCGTCATTCCAGTCTCTTGACGATGTCCTCGGTCAGAGCGCCAAATGGTATGGCGTCTGTGTCACCGGATTTCCGGCTGATTTTCATGTAGGCGGCAAAAAACTCCGCCGGTGGCCGCGACTGCAAGCCGAGCAATGTGTCGCGCCCAAGATGTCTCTCGATAACGGATGCCATGCGGTGGCCAACATAGTATCCGCCTTCGTCATACAAGCCAGAGAATGCAATGCGATACGCGGATTCGATGTCAAAATCGGGGTCATTGGCCGCCTGGAAAATAAGGGCATCAAGCAATCTGAAATTGTCGGTCATGCGCCGCTGATTTTTCCTGCCAATCCTCTGGTTCATCGCCACCAGCGTGCCATCGCCCGTGGCTTTTTCGAAATCGGAGACAAAACTGGCAGTGCCTTCCAGCACTGCATTGCCAAGCAGTGCCTCGACATTAAAGTTTTTTGTGCCTTCCTTGTAAGTCGGATTTGGAGCGATTTCAAATTGCACCACATGAAAAATTTCATGCGCTGCCATGAATATTGCGCCCTCCATGTCTCCTCGTATGCCGTTGAGATCCAGGAAGAACTCGCTGTTGGCATCGGTCCAGCCCGTAGAGTTACCGCCGATGACAAGATAAATCCTGACTTCAATAGCCATGCCACGCGGCATATAGGGGTTGATGATTTTTTCGATCGCCGACTGAAACTGACCCGGGTCACCGGTAATGGTGCCAAGGATTTTGCTGATGGAATCCAGGTTATCGCTGGTTTTGTTGTATCGAAACGGGTCATCGTCGAGAGGTGAACCCACGATCGCCGCTGTCAGGCTTTGTCGGTACTGATCTCTTGTGGCCCGCGGGTCAAAAACTGCCGAGTGGCTGACGAGATTTTTTCCCGCGTAGGATTTCAGCAACCCATCCAGCTTGTTCTGCTCGATGAACTTTGCCTCGAATGCCTGCATGACTGTTTCCGCCTGATGGGTGTCGAGAACGATTTTCATACTCGCCGCAGACGATGTTGCGGGGAGCATGATCAACAGCATCAGCGACACCAGATACTTTGTCCGCATGGTTATCCTTTATCTTGTTAGTCGGCCGAGAACAGTATCCAGTCGCCCTCGATGCCCTTGAGTTCGTGGGTGCCGGCATCGGTGAACTTGAGACCCGAACCGGCTACCAGGTCGCGTATGGTTCTGGATATCAGCACTTCTCCGGGGTTTGCCAGGCCCATGACCCGGGCACCGATATGCACCGCAATGCCACCCACCTTGCGACCGATAATCTCGCACTCGCCCGTATGCAGACCGGCTCGAATTTCAATACCCAATACACGCAGTTCGTCACGGATGGTGAGTGCGCATCGCACGGCACGCGCGGGCCCATCGAAGGTTGCAAAAAACCCGTCACCGGCTGTATCGATCTCCTTGCCGCGGAAATGTTCGAGTTGCTGCCTGACGACTTCGTGGTGGCGCGAAATCAAGTCATGCCATTTTGAGTCGCCAAGCCGAGCGGCATGCTCTGTTGCATCGACGATGTCGGTAAACAAAACCGTCGCAAGCACGCGATCGTCGTCTTCCACTTCTTTCGCGCCGGTCAGAAATTCCTGGACGGCGGAGAAAAACATTTTTGTGTTGCCGGCGTGGAAAAAATGGTCGCTACCGGGGATTTCGACATAGCGTGCATCCTTTATGTGCTTCGCCAGGTACTCTCCGTTTTTCGAGATGACATAGATGTTGTCTTTTCGGTGTGTCACCAGGGTGGGTACCCGAATCGTTTTCAGTAGCGGCCGGACATCGGTTTTGTATGTCATGGGGTATAAGGCTTCGAACTCGCCCGGGCTCATGGATAACCGCTCGTAGCGGCCACGCCATTTCACGAACGCTGCGTTGTACAGGCTGGGCGCTGCGGCTTTTGTTGCCTCACCGGTACCCCATTCCTGGATCGCGCGCTGCTGGACGTATCGGGCGACTTGCTTTGGCATGCCGCAGGAATAGTTGAGCCTTCTCAACCGGCGTGCGTAGGTATCGGACAAAACCAGAGCCGAGGTGCGGTCCGGGTAGGTGGCGGCAAACAGACAGGCCAGCGGTGCGCCATCGCCATGACCAATAACGGCTGCGCGCTCGGAGTCGATATCCGCCATGACTGTCGTGATGTCATCCATCCACTGCTCGATTGTTGGTATGGCGCCCAGTGGTATCGGATCGGATACACCCGTGCCGCGTTTGTCAAAACAGATCAGCCGGCCAATGGATGACAAGCGATCAAGGAAGCGGGCCTGCGATGGCTCCTCCCACATGATTTCGAGGTTGGTGCACCAGTCTGGCACAAACACGATATCGAGCTCGCCGTCACCGATAACCTGATATCCGACGTGACCCTCGGGGCCGATTGCATAAAGGGTTTTTGGCTGGCGCATTTGAGAACTTGAACTCTTGTTTTGCGGTAATGATAGCGTAGTTGAGGCCGGTTACAGTAAGATTTGCCCCATGACAGAAGCCGTTTTGCTGTGGCTGCTCGCGTTTGTCCTGGTGATTTTGGGTGTCGCCGGGTTGGTGCTGCCTGCGTTGCCGGGCGCGCCGCTGCTATTTGGCGGTTTGTATGTTGCGGCGTGGGCTGAGAATTTTGAGTTCGTGGGCACAAAAACGCTGGTGTTGCTGGGCATCATTGCAATCATCACCTACATCGTCGATTTTGTAGCCACCGCCTGGGGTGCAAAAAAATACGGTGCGAGTCGACGTGCAATGATTGGGGCTGTCATGGGTGCTGTCATTGGAATATTTTTCGGATTGCCCGGGATTTTGCTGGGACCTTTCATCGGTGCCGTGGTGGGTCAGCTTGCCGAGGAGGGTTGTCTCCATAACGCCAGCCGCGTTGGTTTTGGCACATGGATCGGGTTGCTTGTTGCGACGGCCATAAAGCTGGCTGCCGCATTCACCATGATCGGTATTTTCCTGGTTGTAAGATTCTGGCCGGGTTAGGTGCCGTAGACGATCAGATGGCATAGGCGTTGCGGGTCAGATTTTCATGGCCGTCGGCTGTAACGCGCACGTCGTCCTCGATACGGATGCCGCCATATGCGTGTAGCTTCGCAAGCCTGTCCCAGTCGACCATGTCCTTGCGGTGATCATCGCGCACTTCATCGAGCAGCATATCGATGAAATACATGCCCGGTTCGATGGTCAGCACGTTGTTCTCCTCAAGCGTGCGCGTGAGACGCAAATAGGGATGGCCCTCTGGCTTGTCAATTGTAGTGCCGGACTCATCTGCCATGAATGCCCCGACATCGTGTACCTGCAGACCTATGTAATGACCGAGGCCATGTGGGAAAAATACCGACGACAAGCCCGACTCAACAGCGGTATCGGTATCGACGGTGATGACGCCAATGTCCTTCAGGATACCGGATATGCGCTGATGCGCTTCGACGTGCAATGACCCGTAGTCGACGCCCGGTGAGACTTTTTTGCACAGATCAAGCTGCATTTCGTTAAAGCTGGAAACGATGTCTGTGAATTCATCGTCATGTGCCGCGTATGTGCGAGTGATATCGCTCGCGTAACCGTTATACGAAGCGCCCGCATCGATCAAAAGAGATTTTGTGTTGTCCGGTCTTACTCGGTCGAAGTTTGTGTAATGCAGTACTGCGCCATGCCGGTCAAAGGCAATGATATTGGAGTACGGCAATTGATCCTCAGTAAGCTGGCAAGCCTTTTGATAGGCAAGGTGAACGTCGTATTCCGAACCGCCATTTTTAAAGCAGCTCTCGGCTGCGCGATGAGCCAACACGCCCAGGCGGGCGGCCTCGCGCATGCATTCGATTTCATATTCGGTTTTTGA
>CBDUSC010000213.1:0-4174 GCA_965369735.1 uncultured bacterium | reverse complement strand
ATGGAGCCGGTAAAACTGTAATCGATTCTGCGGGATCGAAAAGGATGCAACCAGGAATATGGCAAAAACGAGCGTGGGTAAGAAGGTGCCCGATTTTTCCGCAGTAGCGACCAGCGATACCACCGTTCGCCTGAAAGATCTCAAGGACCAGAACGTCGTGATCTATTTCTACCCGAAAGACAGTACGCCGGGCTGTACAACCGAGGGCCAGGACTTTCGCGATAACTATCGCAAATTTCGGCGCGCGAAAACGGTGATTCTGGGCGTATCGCGCGACAGCCTGAAATCACACGAAAATTTCAAGGAAAAGCAAAAGTTCCCATTCGAACTGATGTCGGATCCCGATGAAAAACTGTGCAAACTGTTTGATGTTATCCGTGAAAAAAACATGTACGGCCGCAAGGTAATCGGCATCGAACGCAGCACATTTTTGATCGATGACAAGGGTGTTCTGCGCCAGGAATGGCGCAAGGTAAAAGTCAAAGGGCATGTAGAGGAAGTCCTGGACGCAGTCAAAGCGCTGTAATTCAGCGAATAGAGGAAAGAACTTGAAGACGACGGACCGCAGTCACCGCATATTCGTACTCGACACCAACGTGCTGATGCACGATCCGACAGCGATTTTTCGCTTCGATGAGCACGATATCCATATCCCGATGACCGTCCTCGAGGAACTCGATGCCGGGAAAAAGGGTATGTCAGAAGCTGCGCGCAATGTACGCCAGGTGAGCCGGTTCTTTGACGAGCTGATGCACAATATCACCGAAGACCAGATCCCAAAAGGAATCGAGCTCCCAACCGGCAAACTGCTCAACGGGGACAACAATCAAAAATGCGGCCGGCTGTTTTTCCAGACCCGGCCGATTGGTTCGATACTGCCACCAGATTTGCCCGGTACCGTTGCCGATAACAATATTCTTGCAAACACGCTGGCTTTGCAGCAGGAAAATACATCATCGAAGGTGACGCTGGTATCGAAGGACATCAATCTGCGAATAAAGGCAGCCATTCTTGGAGTGCATGCAGAGGACTACTTCAGCGACAAAACACTGGATGAACACGAAGTCCTGTATAACGGCGCCGAGCAAATGGGCGATGATTTCTGGGATGAACATTCGCGTGATATGGATTCCTGGCAAGAAGAAGGCAGGACCTTTTACAAAATCAATGGGCCACGCATATCGGAATGGAACCCGAACGAGTTTATATATTCCGTTGACGATACTGGTTTTGAAGCCTCTGTTAAGTCCATCGAAAATGATTCTGCAATCATTGAACTGACGACCGACTATCGCAACGAGAAAAATTCCGTATGGGGCATCATGGCGCGCAACCGGGAACAGAACTTTGCTCTGAATCTCCTGATGAGCCCGGATGTAGATTTTGTCACCATACTGGGCGCTGCCGGTACCGGCAAAACACTGCTAACCCTTGCTGCAGGTCTGGCGCATACGCTTGATGATAATTGCTACAAGGAAATCATCATGACGCGCGTTACGGTTCCGCTGGGTGAGGACATTGGTTTTCTGCCCGGCACGGAAGAAGAAAAAATGGAACCGTGGATGGGTGCGTTGATGGATAACCTGGAGGTACTCACGCAAACCGACGAAGGCGGTGACTGGGGTCGCGCGGCAACACAGGATTTGCTGCGCAACCGGATAAAAATCCGATCACTGAATTTTATGCGTGGCCGCACGTTCCTCAATCGTTACATTATTATCGATGAAGCTCAGAATTTGAGCCCGAAACAGATGAAGGCCCTGATCACACGTGCCGGCCCGGGAACCAAGCTGGTATGCCTCGGTAACTTGTCGCAGATCGATACGCCCTACCTGACAGAGACGACATCCGGTCTGACCTATGTCGTAAACCGGTTTCGCGACTGGGAGCACTCCGCACACGTCACCCTGGTGCGCGGCGAACGGTCAAGGCTGGCGGATCACGCCTCGGATGTACTTTGAGTGCTGTCCACCGGCCGGGCATATGCGATAATTCGCTTGTAACATATTGTAAAAATTACGCTTTTTAGCAGAGCGGATCAGGCTTATAATGGAACCTGGATTTTGAGCAGCTGTCTTACTATACGAACGCATACGACATCTGTTCAGCGAACGAACAAAGCGACAAGTAACTTGAAAACATTCTTTTTAACCGTAGTGCTCTTTCTGGCGGCTGCGGGCTCTGCCAAATCGGTAGAACCCTCGGAGTTGCCGGATATGGGCAGCCCGTCGGACAATGTTTTTACGGCCTCCCAGGAACGACAGATCGGTCGTATGGTCATGAAGCAACTGCGCGATGCAGGTCAACTGCTGGATGACCCGGAAATCAATGAATACGTCGAAGTTATCGGCCACTCCATCGTGGGCCGTATCGACAACGATGGTGAGCGATTTACATTTTTCGTGGTCAATGACCCTGCAATCAACGCGTTTGCGTTGCCAGGCGGTTATATCGGCATTAATACCGGGCTGATCATGGCCACCGATGACGAGAGCGAGCTCGCAGGTGTCATGGCGCACGAAATCGCGCACGTCACACAGGATCACATTGAACGGCGATTGTATGAAGCCCGGCAATCCAGCCTGATTGCAACCGCTGGTTTACTTGCAGCGCTGATCATGGGTGTGTCGGGCGGTAGCAGTGATGCGGTGACCGGTGCTGCGATGCTGGGTCAAGGCATCTCTGCGCAGCAACAGATCAATTACACGCGTGGAAATGAGTACGAAGCAGATCGGGTTGGTATTGGTTTCATGGCCTCCGCCGGATACAACCCGCAGGGTATGGCCAGCTTTTTTGACAAGCTGGGTAGAAAATCCAGAATCACGCCAAATTCCGTCCCGGAAATCCTGATGACTCACCCGCACAGTTCCTCACGTGTCGCCGAAGCAAAAAACCGGGCAGCAAAATATCCTGCGGTACTGCGCCAGGACACGATCAATTACGGCATTGCCAGGGAACGCGTCCGGGTTCGCAACGCGGCTACTGGAGCGGACGCATTGAATTACTATCGCAGCGAGGCTCAGTCCAAACCATCGCTGCGCAACGATCCTGCATGGAACTATGGCGCCGCACTGGCATTACTGCGCGGCGGCCGCGGGGAAGAAGCGCTGGATACGTTCCGTGAATTAATGACCATGGATGAAGATGTGATCGCCTATCACAGCGCGGTCGGTCAGGCTCAACTGTTGACAGATCGGCCCGAAGACTCATTGAAAACATTTGAACATGCCATCAAGCTGTTCCCTCGAAATGTACCCCTGACGTTGCGTTACAGCCAGGCGCTGATCCGGACAGGGCACGCCGATATTGCTCACGAGCTGCTTCTTGATTTGCTGAACAATATTACGCCGACACCCGAGCAGGCACGTCTGATCGCGGTGGCCGCAAGCGAAGCTGGTGATATCGCGGATGCGCATTACTACATGTCGGAGTACTACGTATTGAGCGGTGATTTTCCGAACGCGATCAATCATCTGCAGCTTGCGCTGGCACAGCCGGATCTGGGTAACATACGTCGCGCCAGGTTCGAGGCGCGAATAAAAGAAATACAAGGTGTTTTGCCCAAAAAACGACGCAAATCCATCATGGAATAGCCTTTTTGCATACAATCGGGCTATGCTGGCCATGGCGGCGTACCAAGAATAAAGAAAAACAGCTGGGGGACTACCGTGTCGATACACATTCAGGCACTGATAAGGCTTGTATTGGTTGCGTGTGTGCTTGCCTTTATCACTGGCTGCGCCACCGGTCGAGGATTGTATGACGTTCCACCGAACGACCCGATGGAAGGCTTCAACCGGGGCATGTACAAGTTCACGAGGGGCGTCGATCGATTTACCTTGAAACCATTGGCCAGGGGATACGATTTCATCACGCCACAGCCTGTTCAAAACGGCATCGGAAACTTTTTCGACAACCTGGAAACACCACGTTTCGCAATCAACAATTTCCTGCAGGGCAAATTCGGTCGCGGCTTTGGTCAGCTCGGCAGGTTCGTGATGAATTCGATTATGGGCATCGGCGGCATCATGGACCCCGCAACGCATCTGGCCGAGGGCGAGTGGTCGGATGTCTTCGCCAAACATGACGAGGGTTTTGGAGATACGCTCGCAGTATGGGGCATGAATCCGGGTGCTTACATCTTTATCCCGTTTATCGGACCATCCTCACCACG
>CBDUSC010000212.1:0-4192 GCA_965369735.1 uncultured bacterium | reverse complement strand
GGTCAAAGGCGTGCAAGGCGTCATCAATTTTGGCAATGCAGGCACCGACTGGATACTGGGCGGCTGGATAGACGGCATTGGATTCTCGTTTGCGGTCAAGGTGCTGCCGATCATCGTGTTTTTCTCTGCGTTGATGTCAACGCTTTACTACCTCGGCATTATGCAAAAAGTCATCGCGGTGTTTGGTGGATGGTTGCACAAGGCGCTCCAGACGAGTCAGACAGAATCGATGTCGGCAGTGGCCAATGTCTTTATTGGCCACACCGAAGCGCCGCTGGTAGTGCGTCCTTATTTGGCAAAAATGACGAATAGCGAGTTGTTTGCGGTCATGACAGGTGGCTGCGCAACCATTGCGGGCGCGGTCATGGCGGGCTATGCGGCAATGGGTGTGGATCTAAACTTCCTGCTGACCGCGAGCTTCATGGCAGCACCCGGCGGTCTGCTTATGGCCAAAATCATCATGCCGGAAACGGATTACCACGAAATACAGATCGACAAGGTACGCGGCAGCGATACAGCCGAGGCAGTCAATATTTTTGAAGCCATCGGTAATGGTGCTGCAGACGGGCTAAAGCTTGCGCTGAATGTAGGCGCCATGCTGCTTGCGTTTGTTGCGATGATCGCTTTGATAAACGGCATCCTGGCCTTCGCAATATGTCCGACCGCACTGCATTCCGAACTCTATTGCGGGCAAGTCATCACGCTGCAAGAGATACTCGGTTTTGTCCTGGCACCCCTGGCGTTTCTACTGGGCGTGCCGTGGAATGAAGCCTTTACAGTGGGCAGCCTGATTGGCACAAAATTTGTGGCCAATGAATTTGTGGCTTATCAGGATTTCATAAATATAATTGAAAAAGAAAACCTGTCCAGTCATACCCAGGCGATCGTTACATTTGCGCTCTGTGGTTTTGCCAATCTTTCATCCATCGCCATATTGCTCGGTGGTCTCGGGACTATCGTGCCGGAACGCCGCCATGACATCGCAAGAATGGGTTTGCTGGCGGTACTCGGTGGTACGCTATCCAACCTGATGAGCGCCACATTGGCTGGGCTTTTCCTTAATTTCTAATTTTTTATAGATACCTTTCGCGTGAAAAGAGCAATTATCCTGGTACTGGATTCATTTGGCATCGGCGCCACAGACGACGCCGGTGAATTCGGCGACGTCGGTGCCAACACCCTGGGCAGCATTGCCCGATATTGCACCAATGACTCAGCCGGTGATCGCCAGGGCCCGTTGTCATTACCCAACCTGGCCAGCCTGGGCCTTTTGCACGCAGCACGGGACAGCAGTGGCGAGTTCCCGGTAGGGTGCAATACAGATGTCGAGATCATCGGTGCCTATGGTTTTGCCGCCGAACTCAGCAGCGGCAAGGACACGCCCAGCGGTCATTGGGAAATGGCAGGTGTCCCGGTATTGTTCGACTGGGGCTACTTCAGCGACCGCGAAAATACTTTTCCACCCGAGTTACTGGATAAATTGGTCGAGCGTGCAGACTTGCCCGGCGTGCTTGGCAATTGCCATGCATCCGGCACGCATATCATTGCCGATCTTGGCGAAGAACATATGCGTAGCGGCAAACCCATAGTCTATACATCAGCAGACAGTGTGTTCCAGATCGCCTGTCACGAGGAGAGTTTCGGGCTTGACCGCCTTTACCAGCTATGCGAAATCGCGCGCGAGCTGGTCAATGAGTACAACATCGGCCGTGTCATTGCACGGCCCTTTGTTGGCGACAGCAGCGCAACATTCGAACGCACCGGCAACCGGCGTGATCTGTCGGTATTGCCACCTGCACCAACGATGCTCGACAAGCTTGTCGATAGCGGTGGCGAGGTGATTAGCATTGGCAAGATTGCCGATATTTTTGCGCACCAGGGTATTAGCAAAAAAATAAAGGCGCACGGTAATGCTGCTTTGTTCGATGCCACGCTGGCAGAAATGGATACCGCGCCGGACAGATCGATCATATTCACCAACTTTGTCGACTTTGACATGCTATATGGGCACCGACGGGATATCCCTGGTTATGCCGCTGCGCTGGAATACTTTGATCGGCGTCTGCCCGAGTTGCTGGATCGCATGCAGGATGGGGACATTGTGATTTTGTGCGCAGACCACGGCTGCGATCCAAGCTGGGAGGGATCCGATCACACCCGCGAACACATACCGGTATTGGCGTATGGCCATCGTGTTACCCCGGGTTCGCTGGGGAAACGCGAAACCTTTGCCGATATCGGTCAAAGCCTTTGCGAGTTCTTTGGGATTCCAGCCATGGATTACGGCACAAGCTTTTTGAACCCGCCCCAAACATAACTACAACGAGAAAATCCCATGACGTTTTTTGCTTTAATCGTCGTTATCGGTCTTTTTGGTGGTCTTGCTATTGGTTTGCAGGCTCCGCTTGCAAGCATGATCAACCAAAAGCTCGGTGTGCTGGAAAGTGTGTTTGTCATTCACCTGGGCGGGCTGCTTGCAGCCGCGATACCACTGGCATTTCTGGGTGGTGGCAGGCTGAGTGAATGGCAAAGCCTTCCCTGGTACGCCCTGCTGGCCGGTCTGCTCGGCGTTATTGTCGTTGGGTCAACCATTTATAACGTGCCGCGTATCGGTGTTGCGGGCACGGTAACCCTGATCATCGCCGGCCAGTTAACCATGGCAATCACAATTGATCATTTTGGGTTTCTGGGTGTGGAAACCCGCGCGATTTCCATCGAACGCATGCTGGGTATTGGAATAGTATTGACGGGCGTTTGGCTGACGCTGCGCGACCAGGCCACCTGACTGTCAAAACTTATTTGTCAACAAGAGCCGCTTTGATTTTTGCGTTCAGCTCGCCGACTTCCCGGCGCAACCGATCCTGATCAATCGTCAGAACTTTTTTGTCGCGCATGATCACTCTGCCGTCAACAATAACTGTTGAAACATCCTGTTCGTCAGCGACATAGATTAATTGCGAGACCACATCATAGGTCGGTAAAAAATGCGGATCGGACCAGTCAACCTGGATCATATCGGCCCGCCTGCCGGCAGTCAGCGCGCCAAGCTCATTCTCAAGACCGATGGCTTCCGCACCACCAAGAGTGGCCATGCGTAACACCTGCCTGGCGGGCAGCACCTTCGGATCCAGCGTATCCGCCTTGTGCAAAAAAGAGACCAGGCGCATTTCCTCCCACATATCAATATCGTTATTGCTGGCCGGGCCATCAGTACCAATACCAACCTTGACACCGGCCTCAAGCATTTTTGGCACCGGTGACACGCCCGATGAAATTTTCATATTGGATGTTGGGCAGTGGATGGCGCCCACACCACGGCGTGCCAGGATTTCGATTTCCTGGTCGGTGGGCCAGACCACATGCGCACCTATCACATGACTGCCACCAAAAAAATCAATGGATTCGTAAATATTGATTGGCGTATCGTCATAACGCTCGGCAACAATGTCGATCTCAAACGGTGACTCGGCCAGGTGCACGCTGATCGAAACGCCCAGATCCTGGGCCCGCTGACCGATGATCTTCATCTGATCCGGTGACATGGTGTAAATGGCATGCGGCGCAAGAACCGGGATGATGCGATTATTCTTGCCCTTCCAGCGCCGTACGAAATCGCTTGCCTGCGCCAGACCGCTTTCAAAACCATCGGCATCCGGGCTTTTGTGGTCGATGATGGTGGGTCCGACCAGTGCACGCAAACCACAGCTCTCCACGACTTTTGCCACGGTATCCGGGTAGTAATACATGTCGACAAAGGTAGTCGTGCCGCCGCGCATCATCTCCCAGCAGGCAAGCTCGGTACCAATACGCACGAATTCTGCATCAGTAAATTGCCTTTCTGCAGGGAACATGTATTCATTAAGCCATTGAAATAGCTCAAGATCATCGGCAAGACCGCGCAACATGGTCATGGCAGCATGGCCATGCCCATTGATCAAACCCGGCATCAGCACCCGCCCGTCGCCCGGTACACGCTTCGCGGCCCGGTATGCCGCGTCGATCGCATCCGCTGTATCGACAGCAACAATATATCCATCCCTGATCGCGATTGCGCCATCCTCGATCAGCGGCCGGGACTCATCCATGGTCACCACCTGATCACCGGCGACTATCAGATCGACGACGGTACGTGTATCTTTCGATGCCGCCTGCGATGCGCAGGCCTGGAGCAAATACAAAGCGGCAATTGAAA
>CBDUSC010000211.1:0-4196 GCA_965369735.1 uncultured bacterium | reverse complement strand
AGACAAGCCAGAAGCTGCTCCAGCACCTCGTTATCCGTGAAATCACCCTGGATAAACTCCACATCGGCAATGGCATCCATATCCAGGATATCCAGGGCGATGATGCGTCCCCTGCCTTTCAATATGTGTGAGGCATACTGGCTCCAGCTGCCCGGCGCAGAACCGAGATCGATCACCGTCATACCTGGCTTGATCAGTTTTTCGCGGTCTTGTACCTCTGACAGTTTGTAAACTGCACGCGAGCGCCAGCCCTCAAGACGTGCTTTTTTTACAAACTCATCCTTTTCATGCTCATCCAGCCATCGACCACTGCTTTTGCTTCTCTTTTTGCTCATATGTTCCGGTTTGCAGCATGACGGGTATAATTCCGGCATGCCGCTCAGTAATAAACAGAAAAAATTCCTGCGCCGCCTGGCGCATGACCGCAAACCCGTTGTGATGATCGCCGGTGCGGGTCTCAGCGAAACCGTAATAACCGAACTCGATCGCGCGCTCAACCACCACGAGCTGATCAAGGTCAACGTCAGGGTTGGCGACCGCGGCGCACGTGATCAAATCATTGCGGATACCTGCGATCGATGCGGCGCTGATCTTATCCAGCGTATCGGGAACATTGCCACGTTGTACAGACCGGCACCCGAGGTACCGGTGATTATACTTCCCGGCGCCTGACGACCAGCCAGACACCCAACACACTGGCAGCCAGATACAGCATCGCAGCCATCCCATGGAGCCACGCAAACTCGGAACTGTCGGCGCCTTGTTGCGCCCTGGCAGCGGTGATCATGGGTCCTATGACCCATTCCGAGATTGCCAGCAACGCCACCATCAGCGTTGGCACAAACGCGCGATCCTGGGTAATACGACCCTGGGTAATGCGACCCTGGCCCGCGCGGCCAGCCATAAACCAGATTGCGTTTAACAGCAAAAAACAGCCAATACTGATCCAGGTTTCGATACGAAACAGCTCGCCCGCGATATCGCCGGCCAGAGACCGGTCATCGAGAAAAGCAAACAACGCCGGTGCAACGATATAACCGATGCACCACAGACTGCCGACCCACAGCGTGACCAGCAACCGTTCACCCGTGTTGGTCATTTACTTGTAGATGACTTCGAGAATTTCAAACTGCTTGGCACCGTCAGGCACATCGATTTCGATTTCATCGCCCTCGCTACGACCGATCATGGCTCGCACAAGTGGCGACGTAAATGAAATAAGACCTTGCTTGATGTCCGCTTCGTCCTCACCAACCACCTGGTAGCGGACTTCCTTGTCACCGGCAGTATCGAACAACACCACGGTCGAACCGAACACGACCTTGCCGGTATAGGGTATGTCCCTGATATCGATAATCTGTGCATTCGACAGCTTGCCATCGATATTCTTGATTCGGCCTTCAATAAAGCCCTGCTGATCCTTGGCGGCATGGTATTCAGCGTTTTCTTTTAGATCACCGTGTGCGCGCGCTTCGGCAATCGCTTTGATAACCGCCGGTCGGTCCTGTCCTTTCAGGCGCTTTAGTTCTTCCTGCAAAAGCTTCGCGCCCTTCGCGGTCAGCGGCACCTTGTCACTCATAACCCCATCCCCCTGTGCAAATCCTGCAGTCGATTGACTTCCGTATCATGCTGATAATCCAGCGCATCGCAGGTTGCTCTGGCTGCGGTGATCGTCGTGTAATACGTTACTTTCTGACGCACCGCTTCAGAGCGAATCTGTTGCGAATCCCTGATTGCCTGCTTGCCTTCGGTCGTGTTCACTATCAGGTCAAATTCCTTGTTCTTGATCATATCCACAATATGTGGTCGCCCTTCCGCTACCTTGTTTACACGCTTGCACGGTACGCCCTCGTTTTGCAGCGCTGTCGCCGTACCGCTGGTCGCAACAATATCGAAACCACGGTCGATCAGGTTACTCGCAAGATCCAGTGCATCCTCTTTGTCACGATCACGTACGCTGATCAACGCCGTACCGCTGCGTGGCAACAAGACACCACTGGCAAGCTGAGCCTTGGCATAAGCTTCACCAAAGGTGACGCCCGTTCCCATAACCTCGCCTGTAGATTTCATTTCCGGGCCAAGGATCGGGTCAGCATCCGGGAACTTGTCAAACGGAAACACGGATTCTTTCACCGAATAATAATGCGGCGCCTCACGATCGCTGATCCCGAGTTCGGCAAGCGTTTTTCCTGCCATCACCAATGCACCCACTTTTGCCAGCGGAACGCCGGTTGCCTTGGAGACAAAGGGTATGGTGCGCGATGCGCGCGGGTTTACCTCAAGGATATAAACCACGTTGTTCTGAATCGCGAACTGGGTATTCATCAGGCCGATAACATTGAGCGCACGCGCCAGTTCCTTTACCTGGTCAACCATTTGTCTTTGAATTTCGGGCGACAGGCTGTGCGGTGGCAGACTACAGCCGGAATCGCCGGAGTGTACGCCCGCCTGCTCGATATGCTCCATGATGCCGCCTACGACCACCTGCTCACCGTCGCTGACGGTATCAACATCGACTTCCACCGCCTGGTCCAGAAACCTGTCCAGCAGTACCGGGCTATCATTGGATTCGCGAACCGCGTTACGCATGTATACACGCAGATCTTCTTCCGTAAACACCACTTCCATGGCCCGGCCACCGAGTACATACGATGGACGGACGACCAGCGGGTAACCCACAGCGCGTGCCATTTCGGCTGCTTCGTCCTCGGTGGTCGCAGTGCGGTTTGGCGGTTGTCTGATATTGAGTTTCTCTACCAGTTTCTGGAAGCGCTCACGATCCTCTGCAAGATCGATTGAATCCGGTGAGGTGCCGATTATCGGTGCACCGGCAGCCTCCAGCGCGCGCGCCAGTTTCAATGGCGTTTGCCCACCGTATTGCACAATGACGCCAACGGGTTGCTCGATCCGGATGATCTCCATCACATCCTCGAACGTCAGTGATTCGAAATAGAGTCTGTCGGATGTGTCGTAGTCGGTGGAAACGGTCTCAGGGTTACAGTTGACCATGATGGTTTCATAGCCTGCATCGCGCAATGCAAGCGCAGCGTGTACACAACAATAATCGAACTCAATGCCCTGTCCTATGCGATTCGGTCCGCCACCCAGAATCATGATCTTGTCCCGATCGCTGGGGTCTGCTTCACATTCTTCTTCATAGGTCGAGTAAAGATAAGCGGTCGTCGTCGCAAACTCGGCGGCGCAGGTGTCTACCCGTTTGAATACCGGGTGGATATTGTTGTCGATGCGCATTTGTCGCACCGTGTCTGCATCGCTCCCAGACAATTTCGCAATCCTGCGATCAGAAAAACCTTTTCGCTTTAGCTCATACAAGCGTTGCTTGTTGATTCCTGCCATACCGTCCCGGCTAATGCTTGCCTCTTCCTGAACAAGGTTCTCGATCTGAGCGAGAAACCAGGGATCAATACCGGAAAGTTTGTAGATTTCATCAATATCAAAACCATGGCGAAACCCGTCGGCAATATATTGCAACCGTACCGGGCCCGGCATGTGAATTTCCTGGCGCAACGCGCGATCCGCCTCTTCGTCGTATTCACCGATAATGAGTTCGTCCAGTCCATCGATATCGGTTTCCAGGCCGCGCAATGCTTTTTGCAACGACTCCTGGAAAGTACGACCTATGGCCATAACTTCGCCGACCGATTTCATCTGCGTGGTCAATCGAGGCGCGGCGCCCGGGAATTTCTCGAATGTGAATCTCGGTATCTTTGTAACCACATAGTCGATGGTTGGCTCAAAGCTGGCCGGTGTCGCGCCGCCGGTGATTTCGTTCTTTAGTTCATCCAGCGTATAACCGACAGCGAGTTTTGCGGCCACTTTTGCAATCGGGAAACCTGTAGCCTTTGACGCCAGTGCGGACGATCGACTGACGCGCGGGTTCATCTCGATGATGAGCAGGCGCCCGTCATCCGGGTTTACCGCAAACTGAACATTGGATCCGCCCGTCTCGACACCAATCTTGCGCAATACGGCGATGGATGCATCGCGCATGAGCTGGTATTCCTTGTCGGTCAATGTCTGCGCGGGTGCTACCGTGACGGAATCTCCGGTATGCACACCCATTGCATCGACATTCTCAATAGAGCAGATAATGATGCAGTTGTCCTTGCGATCGCGCACCACCTCCATTTCAAATTCTTTCCACCCGATGACCGACTCTTCCAACAGCACTTCGC
>CBDUSC010000210.1:0-4212 GCA_965369735.1 uncultured bacterium | reverse complement strand
GCCATTGGCCATGGCTGGCACACCACGACCGGCAACGAAAAAGCCTTCCGTGTCCCTGACCCGGGTCAGCCAGGCAATCGTGAGATACAGCGCAAATGTTGCACCAACGAAAATAAAGGTCCAGGCCTGGGTGCTCATGCCTGCCTTGCTTGTTCGATTCTTTCAAGCTCCTCGTGATGTTTTCTGTCCAGGCGATTCATTGCCAGGCAGTACACGAGTATGCACAGTACAAAAGTAATGATGCTGCCCTGCTGGGCAAACCAGAAACCGAGTGGAAAACCGGTAAATGGAAGGCGGTACTGGTTCAGGAAATCCGCAAACAGGATGCCGGCGCCAAATGACACTGCTGCCCAGACCAGCAGTAGCAACGCCATGACACGGATATTGGATCGCCAATAACGGTTCAGCGCTGCATGCACTTCGGGTTGGTGAAGATCGGGGCCTTTATCCGGTGCCACTACAGTTGCTCCTGGGATTATTCGATATCGTCTATCCCGATATCCGCCCGATCACGAAGCTTTTGTTGAAAAAGGCTCGATGTGTCGTGCACCAACGCGAGAAAAATCAAAAAACTCTCGTCAGCCTGTAGCGTTTCATGGCGCAATTGCTCCACCGCGCGTGATTTCAGATCCGCAAGCATGGTGAGGCTTTGCCGCAGGCTTTCAGAATCATTGGTTGCCTGTTTGCTGATCGCTTCCGCTGCCTGGTAGTAATTGTCGATCCGATCTTTTTTGCGCTGGCGGACAATGCGACCCACGGAACTCACTGCGCCAAATATCAAAAGTATCAGGGTGACCACCAATGCCATGACTTCGGCATATCGCTCCAGGAACCCCGGTTCATCGCGCATAAGATATCTTTGCGTCCCCTCGTGGAGTGGATATGTAAGCCGACTCGTATCAAAGTTATAACTGAGAAACCCGAGCATCGGATCGCGGTGTGCGAGGTAGCTGGCATTTTCCAAAATTGTTTCGACTATTTCATAAACGGTTTCCGCCGGCATGTCTTTATGCGCAATCAGTGTGATGGGTACTGCCAGGGTCAGAACCGGTTCTTCCGGAAACTGGTCGATACTGTTTTTTGGGATGATGTATGACTGTAGACCGGGGTGGCGCAACAGGTATCCATCGACCCGCGACCCCAGGCCTGCAAGGCGGTAATCATCCAGGGAAAAAAGTTTTGCACCCGAACGGATTTCTTCCTCGATTCGCACGCGATTGGCCCCGGCGATCGTAATGAAAACGTCCATATTTCCGGTGCTGATCCGCATTTCATCCACAGGCGAGAACACCGGAGTATATTCTTTTGCGGGTACGCCGAAGTCCGCCAGCATCTGAATGACGAATTCCGAGTGAAGATTATTGGCCGGCCCGACACCAACTCGGCGGTTACGCAGTAATTGGCTGAGACTGGCAGGATCGCCGAGCGATGGATCAAACATCACGACGATAATTTCCGGGTACAGTGGAAGAACTGTCCGGATATCGGAATTCTTTTCCACCACCAACACGCTGGTGCTGATTGCCAGATCAACCTTTCCCTGTTCCACCAGCGCTTTGTTATTAGCGCCGCTGTATTCTGGTCCGGCCAGAGCTGAAACTGCAAGTTTGTCGTTTGCGCTGAGTACCTCCGCGAGGTGCTCACCAATCTTCGCCAGGGCTGTTTCGGTTCTGTTTGTAGCAAGCGAGAGGTCTTTCTGCCCGTCGCAGGAGGACAGCAAAATCAAGGTTAAAAAACAAAATACAAAAGTTTGTATTCGATACAACGATTTACTCCATTGACCAGAGGTCGCTTTCAAATTTTTCCCGGGTAAACAGCAAGACAGTACCATCATCAGAGAGATGGGTGTAATCGATGGTTTCGCCGAGATCAAATATTTTTTGTGCTTCGCCGTCGGGAAAGCCCTTTACAAAAAGTTTTTGGTGATCGGAGAGGTACAGAAAATGCGCACCATCGGGTGACCACAAACCATGTGCATCCTGAGTCGCCAAATCCGTGAGTCGAATAGTCTCGGCGCCATCATTCCTGACCGCCCAGATTTCCCGGTCACCCGTTGACAATGATGTATACAACAACCAGTTGCCGTCGGGAGACCATCTTGCGGTATGACCCATGGCACTCGTGTCTGTCAGACGCTTCGGATTGCTGCCGTCCGGGTCCATGATCCAGACCTCGCTTTGCCCGCTCCTGTCACTCATGAAACCGATTTTGGATCCATCGGCCGACCAATAGGGATTGATGTCGTCGGCAGCGTCCGCGGTAATCGGGACCGCTGCACCACCTGTGCCGGGGATAACCCAGATATCATTGTTGCCATTGGCGTCGGAAAAAAACGCAATGGTTCGATCATCGGGTGACCAGACCGGCTGCAGATCCTGGCCACCCGCAACGGTCAATGGTTTTGGTTCGCTACTGCCATCATACAACCAGATGTCTGTATTGCCTGTACGGTCGGTGCTGAAAGCCAGTTTTGTTTTGTCGGTGGATAACGCAGGCGCAAAATCGTTCCAGGAGGCATCCAGAACGCGCTCAGGATCGCTGGTGACAGCCCATGTTTTTGGATCAACCGATACGCTCCACAGATTTCGCAAACGACGCAGTGTCGCATACGCCAGTTTGCCATCCTGTGAAACCGCGGGATCGATGTCTTCGCCAGCACCGAGGGTAAGCTGCACCGGTTCGCCAATGGCACGACCGTTTTCCAGATCAATATCGATCTGCCAAAGGTTGATTGCTCCACCAAGATCGGATGCAAAAACAATACTGTTCTCACCAGCCCAGGCCGGTGTGAGATCGCGGGTACCGCCGTCGGTTATGGAGATGGTCCTGGAACCATCAGCCGACCCCAGGCTCAGAGCGCTTGTGCTGGATTGGCTGCCCTCCTGGCGTTCGTACACAATCCAGCGACCATCGGGTGACCATGCCGGGCGTGTATGCGTTGCCAGATCGGACTCATCATTGCTTATTTGCCGTGCGTTATTGCCATCGGCGCCCGCCACCCAGATTCTTCGCGAGCCCTGACGGCTGGAATCAAATACAAATGCACCGCCATCTGGCGACCAGTCCGGGTTGTATCCATCGTCAATGATCTTGATGGCTTCTCCACCGAACGCGGGCACTCGATAGATGTTGCCCCCCAGCGAGTACCCAAAAAATACGCTTCGATCGAGTTTGCCACCCTGATCGCGTGAGGAAACAAACAGAATGCTGCGACCATCGGGTGACCAATCCGGTTGTGCATCTTCAGCGTTGTTGTCAGTCAGCCGCGTGTCCTGACCATCGGCACTTCTGATCCAAAGCTCGGCGTCTTGATCCAGCCCGGAAACATAGACAAAGTTTTCGCCATCGGGGGACCAAGACGGACCCGATACGAATTCGCTGGTGGCTGTCAGGCGATGAGTGCTCTTACCCGCAAAAAGGCTTTTTGTAGCCCCGGATTTTGCTCCTATGCCGATGTCGCTCAAATCCGCCCGGGTGAAAACCAGCCCGGCGACTATGAGAATGACTATCAGTAATCCGATCTCACCCCTGGTAACGCGCTGCAGCCCTTTTTCGCCATGGAACCATGCAAGGACCAGGACAGCGAGAAAGCCGAAACCAAGAGCAATGGTCAGAATTCTGAGGTAAAAATCGGGCCAGGCAAAAATGTCAGCCAGCAATTCGATGACCTGCAGCAACACCCAGGCTGCTGCCAGGTAGCCAATGGCCCACTGCACGATGTGCCGATTTTTGAGCTGGCCGAAAAATTCGAACATGGATTCAGCCGTTCCCCATGACGGACTGCGGGGAGTGTGACACGCGAATGGCGTCAGGCCAAGTGAGCTTATGCGGTCTTCGGTTGCCCGACAGGCCGTGGGTATCGCGGCAACGGAATACGCAATGTATTGCCGGTGCAACCGATCATTGCACGCTCGACGACATTTCGGAGTTCACGAACATTTCCGGGCCACGGATAACCCTGCAATGCCTCGATGTCGGCTTCAGAAATACCGTCTACTTTTTTGCCCATGCTGGTATTGAATTCCGTTACAAAACTCCATACCAGCGCCGGTATATCCTCAGACCTGTTTCTAAGCGGTGGAGCTTCAATTGGGAATACGTTGAGCCGATAAAAAAGATCGGATCGGAATTCGCCCGCGTTCATCGCGCTTTCGAGGTCTTTGTTGGTTGCAGCAATAACACGCACATCGACATCAATGGTTTTTGCACTTC
>CBDUSC010000209.1:0-4223 GCA_965369735.1 uncultured bacterium | reverse complement strand
GGCAGCCGACCCGGTGTGTTCTATGTGAACACCTACGATTTGTCGGCCCGCCCGGCCTGGGCGACAGAATCGCTGTTCCTGCACGAAGCCGTGCCGGGGCACCATTTCCAGGGTGCGCTGGCCATGGAAACCGAAGAGCTACCCGACTTCCGCAAGAACTTGTCCGCCACCGCCTATAGCGAGGGCTGGGGTCTGTATGCCGAGTCGCTGGGTACGGAGCTGGGTGTCTATACCGATCCCTACCAGTATTTTGGCAAACTGAATGCCGAGCTGTGGCGCGCCATACGCCTGGTAGTGGATACTGGTATCCATTCCAAGGGCTGGTCACGCCAGCAGGTGCTGGACTACATGTATGCGAATTCCGCGGTAAATGAATCGCGTGCGGTATCCGAAGCCGAGCGATTCATGGCGATACCCAGCCAGGCTCTGGCATACAAGATCGGTCAGCTGAAAATCGCCGAGCTGCGCTTGCGCAGCGAGGAAGCACTGGGCGACAATTTTGACGTCAAGGCATTCCACGCGCAGGTGCTGGGTGATGGCCCGCTGCCGCTGGATGTGCTGGAAGCCAAGGTCGATCGCTGGATCGACAGCCAGATGTGAATGTATTTCGCATAAAAGAAAAAGGGCGGTCACTGACCGCCCTTTTTATTACATCAGTATCGGGTATCAGGCTGGTGATGGAACCGCGTATTCCTTTGCATTCCAGGGCATCATTGCCAGGCAAATCAGCACCCACTGACCAATCGTCAAAAACACCCCGATCTTGTCGGTCATGCCATGCGTGGGACCAAAGTGCAGAAGGACATACTCCAGCGGTATGGCAATCGCGACCATGATCAGGAACAGCGTGTTGCGTTTGCCCCAGGGCGGGACAGTTCTTATTCGTTTGCTGGCGAACTCCACTTTTAGCCACATGATCATCAGGATCAGGGCAATACTGTGCAGGGCAGTGCTGATCATGCCGATGTTGATACTGACCCCCAGTGTTTCTCCTTCGAAACGCATCGCATCCGGGTCGGTGATCATCCCGTAGTACGCATTCGCTGCAAAAAAACCGATCCAGCCGAGTAGCAACCACGCAAACGGTGATCGCGCGCCGCGCAAGCCCAGGTACAACAGGGTAATGCCGTATGTCAGCTCAGCAACCAGGAACCAGGTGTCTCCATCCAGACCCTTGCCATGCATCATGGTGCCAAAGATCAGGACGCCCCATTGATAGGACTCACCATCCATGATGGCGCGCATCAGCGGCAACCAGACCACGACCATCATCAGGGCAACCCAGAAAAGCAGAATCTTCAGGATCCTGTCGTGATTTGAGTCTGTCATTTTTTCTTCCCCCATTGCGGATTCCAAGAGCATACGCTACCGTATGGTATATATCAGTGATTCTTTGATGTCAATACGCTACCGTATGGTTTGAATGGTCAGGAAAAAAAAATTAGGCAGGGAAAACTGGCTGGATGAGGCCCTGGATACGCTCTACGAGGAGGGTATAGAGCGGGTCAAGGTCGAGGTGCTGGCCCGGCGGCTGGGTGTCACAAAAGGCAGCTTTTACTGGCATTTCAGGGACAGACCGGAGCTGCTGGCTGCAGTTGCACAGCGCTGGCAAGACAAGCAGCTGAGGATTCTCCAGGCATTGATCGATGATGAGCACCCCGGCGAGCATGACCGCCTGAAGCGGCTTATCACCTTCACATACCGGAAAGACTCCCGTCATGATATCGGCATGCGCGCCTGGGCACTGACGGACAAAATCGCCGCAAAAGCGGTGGCCAAAGTCGATCGGTCCCGCATGCGTTACGTGGAGAGCGTATTCCGCGATATGGGCTTTGGCGAAACCGAGACCAGGCTGCGCGCGCGGATGATGTATTTCTTCCAGGTCGGCGAATACACGGGCTCCATCCGGGATAACAAAAAACTTCGCGACCAGCTTGCGGAGCGCCGTTTTGAGCTGCTGTCCCGACCGCGCCAATAAACGTTTTCAGCGATGCTGCGCTGCGGAATGAAGCAAACCGCGGAATAGGCCATTCTTGACTGGATAACTCGGCGAGACGGGCACAAAAACAGCCATGGGTTCATTTTTCGGGGAGCTGAAACGGCGCAACGTGATCAAGGTGGCGGCGATGTACGCCATCGTGGGCTGGCTTATGGTCGAGATCACGACCACCGTACTGCCGACCTTTGAAGCACCCGACTGGGTTACAAAGGTTATTACCTTTCTTATTATCCTGGGATTCCCTTTTTCGCTGATTTTTGCCTGGGCATTTGAGATGACGCCCGATGGTTTAAAGCGCAGCCATGAAGTCCCGGATGAACAATCCATAGCCACCACAACCGGGAAAAAGATCAATGCACTGATCATTGGTGTGTTGGTGATTGCAATTGCGGTGCTGGTATCCACCGGTAGATGGTCGCTGGCGCCGGATGAGCAAACTACCGTAGCGTCCGCCGCGTACGACTCGATTGCTGTGCTGCCATTTGCAAATCGCAGCAGGGAGGAAGACGACGTCTTTTTTGTCGATGGCATGCACGACGATATTCTCACTCAGCTGGCAAAAATCCAGGCGTTTAAGGTCATCTCGCGTACCTCGGTGATGGAATATCGCGATACCACCAAGAACATGCAGCAAATAGGGCGGGAACTCGGTGCCTCTGCGATCCTCGAAGGCGGTGTGCAGCGCGCGGGTAGTACGGTGCGCATCAACGTGCAGCTTATCGATGCGGCTACCGATGAGCATCTTTGGGCCGAAACCTATGATCGCGAATTGACCGCGAGCAATGTGTTCGCGATCCAGAGCGAAATGGCAAACGAAATTGCGACAGCGTTGCGCGCGGCGCTGACACCGGAGGAGCGGCAGCGCATTGCAACGATACCCACGCAAAACCTCGAGGCCTACGAGCAATACCTGCTGGGTAAATCCAAATTGCCGCGGCGACAGGTTTCCGAGCTTGAGCAAGCGGTCGGGCATTTCCAGCGCGCGATCGAGCTTGACCCGGATTATGCGCTGGCCTATGTCGGTCTCGCCAATGCCGAGAGCCTGCTGTTCAACTACGGCAATGTGCCAATGGATGAGATGCTTGGCATAGCAATGCCCGCAGCCGAACGCGCCATCGAACTGGATCCCGGCCTCAGCGATGCCTACACCGCAATGGGTGGCGTATACCAGCAAATCAACGATATCGAAAAGGCTGTTGAATACCTGAACAAGGCAATCGATCTCAACGCAAACGATTCCCTGGCCTATCACTGGCTTGCAGAGGTCACTCGATATGCAATAGGTGATGCAGAAGATGCTTTGAAGTATCACCGAATGGCCACCGAGCTGGACCCACGCGCATCGGTGATCCAGGGGTCGATATGCGAAGACCTGTTTTACCTGGGCCGTTTCGAGGAAGCCGACAGGCAGGCGCGGAAAATGACCGAGGTCTTTCCCGATTACGATGGAAGCTGGCAGCTCGCGGGTTTACCAGCATGGACCGCTTTTGGGCGCATCGATGATGCCATAGTGTTATTTGACCAAGCGCTGGAACTCAACGAGGGCTCTGGCAATCATGCATTGATGGTCGGGGCCTATACCGATCTGGAGAACGATGCGCTCGCGAGACGACACCTGGACAGGGCATATGAGATCGGCGGCGCGTTTTTTACGTTTATTAATGCGGCAACTTTCGAGACTTCGCTGGGCAACGATGACGCAGCGGTGACGGCAGCCAAAAAAGTCTTGGTCAATTTTCCGGCCGCGGCCGCCATGCGCGTGCTGCGCGATAACGATATCAGGAACGGCAACATCGATGCGGCCATAGCGCGTTATATGCAGGCATCGCTAAACCCGATTGGTGAATTTCCCATCGAGTATGATCCGCCACACAATGGCAAATTCATGCTTGATCTTGCGTATCTTTATTCCCTGAGCGGCGATCGCGGTGAGGAGTTCCAGTGGTTGCTGGATGTCGCGGAGGCGCATATTGCCAGGCGACCACGCCTTGGCTACCTGGGTTACGATCTTGCCGATGTGCAGCTTGCGCTGTTACAAGGCGACAAGGACAAGGCGTTGCGCCTGCTGAACCAGGCGGCAGATGATAAATGGCAATACCTGTGGCGTTTTCATTTGACCAACCCCGCGTTGGACGAGATTCGCGACGAGCCTGGGTTCCAGCAGGCCGTGGACAAGATACGCGCAAGCCTGGCGGAGCAAAATGCGCGGCTGGAAGCGAACCAG
>CBDUSC010000208.1:0-4225 GCA_965369735.1 uncultured bacterium | reverse complement strand
AACAGCGGTTTTGAAAACTCTGACCAATTTAATTCTGACCATCTTAATAATGAGTTAAGACAGCTTGTGCGCGAGCACCCCAGCCTGGAATTCGAACGTACCGGGAACACAACCCGCAAGGGCGCGCAAACCGGAAATTTGCTCGAGACCGAGAACAAGGCGCTACAGGTTTTCCTCAAGTGTATTGACAAGGCAGTGAGCCAGTATTTTTCCGAGTTACCAAAATCGGCAGATCATCCATACCTGGCCTGGCAACCCGATGAATGGCAACTGGTTGCCTGGGGTGTCGTGCTGGACAGCCAGGGCCACCAGGATCCGCATATTCATCCCGATGGTTGGCTGAGTGGCTGTTACTACCTGCAGGTGCCGGAGTCGGTTTCCGCGGAATCCGAACAACAACCGGGTTGCCTGGAAGTCGGGCGGGCGCCGGATTCCCTCAACTGCACAAAAGATCCGCTTGTACGATTGATTGAACCAAAAGAAGGCCAATTTGTTCTTTTCCCATCATATTTCTACCACAGGACAATACCATTCGAGTCAGATCAGCAAAGGATATGCATCGCCTTTGACGTGAAACCGAAAACCCAGGGATGATTTTTTTCGCATGAATATTCTCGGTCTGCATTTTGGCCATGACGCTTCCGTCAGCGTCATTGTCGATGGCGCTGTCGTGTCCCACATCCTGGTCGAACGGCATATCCGTGCAAAACACGCAGTGGGTATCCGTGACGAGCAAATCGAATCTGCCCTGGCACAGGCGGGTATCAGCCTTGATGAAGTGGATTATTGCGCGGTGGTATCCACCCAGGACCTTGAAATCCTGGTTGGTTTGATCGATGGATTAAGTCTGCGTCTGGTTACCGCAAACGATACGCCGATACCCTCGCCGTTCGCGGGTCTGCTTGCACAGGCAGCAATCGATCCTCATCGGTTGTTGAGTTTTGGCCTGAAAGGTGTGACCGAGCTCACCGGTGCCGATGCTGAAGATCCCGAGAACGACCGCTGGCCGAAATTCCTGCCCGAATGGAGTTCGTTTTGTCGCGGCGATGTCGCCAGCGTGGGCTGGATGAACGCGTTTACCAGTCACAGCGCATGGGAAAAACCCCGGGGGCTGGATCAGATCCGCAAGGACGGCATAGATCCACAAACCTTCGGCGATGCGGTGCGCCTGGGCATGCATTTTCCGATTGAACTGGAGTGGTGTGACAAAACCATACCCGGTTGTTTTGTCGATCATCATGTGTGCCACGCGGCATCGGTTTTTTATCGTTCCGGGTTTGAACGCGCAGCCATCATTACCCACGATGGTGGTGATGCAGCCCGCAATCTCAGCGGGTTCTATTGCTATGGCGAAGGCAGCAAGTTGTTTGTACTGGCGCCGCATCACCTCGCTTTGGGTGGGTTTTATCGCGCGGCTGGTATTCGTCTCGGCTTCGACGCGATTGGCCCGGAAGGCAAGATGATGGGTTTGACATCCTATGGCAAACCACAGTTTTTTGATCAGCAGTTTGTGGGCAACATCCATGATCTCAACCAGCGATTTGGCGCCAATCCGTTCCCGGCGTGGATGGATCACTGCCTGTCGCTGGCAAAAGACCAGGGCTACGATCTGTCTCACGGCACCGCCGATCTGGTGCTGAACGAGATTAGCAAAGACATCGCGATGAGCACGCAAATGATGTTCGAGGAGGGCTATTTGCTGGCGGCGGGTGTCATACGCGACATGCTGAAACAATCGAAGCGCGATACAGATAATTTGTGTCTCAGCGGTGGCGCTGCGCTCAACTGCCCGAGCAATTCACGGCTCTGGAATGATGGCCCGTATTCCGACATATACATAGAACCCAACTGCGATGATGGTGGTTTGTCCATCGGTGCTGCGTTTTATCTGTATCACAATGTGCTGGGCAACAACGCTGATGACAGCATCGCAAAAGACAATCGCTCTCCATTCAAGGGCATGGATCGGGGTATGGAAGCTGTTGACACGGCCGTGGCAGAGGCAGGCAAACTTGTCATGGTAGAAAAATGCGATGACGCAGCAGCGCGAGCCAGGCGGGCGGCAGAAGATCTGCATGCCGACCGCATTGTTGCCTGGTACGAGGGTCGCAGCGAAATGGGTCCGCGCGCATTGTGTCACCGGTCGTTGTTATCCAACCCGGTAAAAGCCGAAAACTGGGTGCGGGTGAACAAGGTCAAGGGTCGCGAAGCCTGGCGCCCGTTTGCGCCAGTGGTGCTTGAAGCAAAAATGAACGATTGGTTCGAGGGCTGCCCCACACACTCACCCTACATGCTGTACACGGCGCAAGTTCGCTCAAAGGATTTGCCGGCGATTACGCATGTCGATGGTTCATCGCGTATACAAACCGTGACTCCGGATTCGGGTGTGATCCACGATGTGCTGGTTGAACTGGACAAGCTTAACGGAGTGCCGGTATCAATGAATACCTCTTTGAACGGCCCGGGCGAACCCATTGTGGAAACACCCGCCGAAGCGCTGGCATTTTTTGAGCGCTCGGATGTGGATGTGCTTTATCTCGAGGACTGGCGTATCAGTCGTAATTAATTCGCATCCATCTGAGCCAACAGCTTGCGCTGCTGATCCACACGTGAATTGATCGTATGCAACAAGGCCGCGAACTCCGGTCGTTCTCTGATTTCATCGAATGCCGGGTGCAGCTCAAGCCGCCATGCGGAATTCCAGTTTCGATCGATCGCTTTTTTTAGATATGCCAATGCTTGATCATCATCTCCCATCTGGGCGTAATACTGAGCCCATGCATAGTCGATGCCGAGACTATCGGCTCCTTGCTGTTCAATGAATTCGAGAAATTTGCCGGCCTCTCCCAATCGCTCCCGGGCTTTGTCCACAGCACCGGTCAACTGGTACAACATTGCCAGGTCCAAGACGCCGAACATGCCTCCCAGCGCCAGCGAGTATGCGCTGATCAGCATGGGTTCAAAATTTTCGGGATTACGTTCTGCTTTTTCAAACTCGGCCAGTGCTTTCTGATAATCACCGGCATACATGTGCAAAATGGCAAGATTCCGGAAAATAAACGCCTGGTTTACCTTTGAACCAGATATCGCTGATTCCTCATTGAGGAATTCTTCATATTCGCCATTTACAAACTGACTGACCCGCGCCAGCAGTATTCCCCTGCTGAACTCCTCGGTATCGGCGATTCTCATATCCAGTGCAATGCGCGCCTTGCTCCCGCCGCCGTATGTTTGATCTGGCCATAATTCAAAAATTTTTCTTGCCTCGATCACCGCATCGGCGAGCCGGCCCTGCATCGCTGCGATGCGCATTCTGTTTGTATGGCTAATTGAAAAATCGGGGGCGATGGATATGGCGAAATCGATTGCCTTTGTAGCCTCCTCGTAGCGCGCCTCGAACATCAGCTGCTGGCCGAGATTGGCGTGGCCAATGGCCAAAAGCGGTTCGAGTTCTATGGTTTTGCGAAAAGCCGGAAGTGATTTTTTTTGAGCACCGATCATGCCCGTCATCAGGCCATACCACATATGCGCCATGGCATAGTTTGGCTTGAGCGCAATGGCGCGCTCAAGGTGGGTTACGGACTCCCGGGGCATGCCGAGATTGAAGTACCATAGCCCCCTGGATGCGTGCGCTTCTGCCAGGTTCGGATCCAGGCTCAGCGCCTTGTCGATGGCCGGATTCACAACGGCGGCGACCTCATCGTGGGACAGATCACCATAGGTATTGCGAGACTTCAAAAGGAAAAGAGTGGAATCCGCCAGGCCGGTGTATGCCAGCGCAAAATCGGGGTCCAGATCGATCGCGGTTTGAAAATGCTTCCTGGCTTTTTCCAGAGATGCTTTGCTGCGCTTGTTCAATTCATGTCTGCCGAGCAGGTACATATCGTAGGCCTGAACACTGCTGGTCATCGCTGACGACAATACCAATTGCTCATCACCCAGCAGCGTCACTTTGAGCGCACTGACCACCGCCTGCGATATCTCGTCCTGGACCTTGAAAATATCATCCAGCTCGCGGTCATAGGTTTCCGACCAGATGTGATAACCATCATCAGTGTTGACAAGCTGAGCCGTGATACGCACCTTGTTTCCAGATTTGCGTACGCTGCCCTCCAGCACCGTTTCCACATTCAGCTTTTCGCCAATGGTGCGCAGGTCATCGGGCGAGTCCTTGAATGAAAACGACGAGGTTCTGCCGGCCACCCGAAAGCGGTCTATTTTTGCC
>CBDUSC010000207.1:0-4232 GCA_965369735.1 uncultured bacterium | reverse complement strand
CCGAAAAGCTTTTCAAACAACTTGCGGACTCGAGCATCCACCAGGTCGAAGCGCTCGAGAAATTGTGCAATATTTTTGAGCAGGAAAAGGACTGGGAAGAGTCCATAGAGGTTCGCAAGCAACTGCAAAAGAACAATGTGCCGGATCAGGAAAGGATTATTGCGCATTATTTGTGCGAACTTGCAGACATGGCCGTTTCTAAAAAAGAGTTTGGTGATGCACGAAGATTTTTGCGCGAGGCCCGGCAAATTTTCAAAAACAACATTCGCGCGACCCTGAGCCGGGCAGAAATCGCGCGAGAAACGGGTGACTCCAAACTTGCTGTCAAATTGCACATGGAGGTCTTGGAGCGCGATCGCGCGTTTATGCCGGAAGTATTGCCACGCATGTATGAGTGTTTCAGGCAAAACGATGACGAAAGCGGGTTTGAGAGGGTTCTTGAGACTTTGATCGCGCGCGATCCTGCCTGCGAACCGGATATCGCGTTTTCCGTCATCATGCATGGTCAAATCAACAATGATGTTGCGCGTAAATGTATCCGCGACTTCCTGACACACAACCCGACATCGCTGGAGCTGTTTGACGCCTTTGGTTTGCCGGCGAAAGAAGTTCTGAAACGCGATTCGTTTGTCAATCGCATCGGCAACGCGCTCAAGCACGTCGCGGAACGTCGCCATCGCTATAGTTGCCAGGAGTGCGGTTTTTCGGGTGTGGTGTTGTATTGGCAGTGCCCGAGCTGCAAATCCTGGGACACCACGCGACCGGTCAGAAAATTCAGAATCGAATCCTGACAAGAATTTGGATGTAATTGCCAGATTCGGGGATCCCCTCGAAATAGCAGCATTGCTAGCATCATTGCTCCCAGTTTTCAGCAAAGGAGAGCACGATGAAACCGATACGCAGCTTTTTGGCGACCCTGGTCCTTATGGTATCGCCGCTTTGCGTTCTGGCCGGGCCAGTCGATATCAACACTGCAAATGCCGAGACACTGGCGAGTGAGCTAAATGGCGTGGGCATCAGCCGTGCGAACGCCATTGTGGCTTACCGCAACGTGCATGGCAGTTTTTTGAGCGCCGATGATCTGCTCAATGTCAGTGGTATTGGGCAGGCCACCGTAGATCAGAATCGCAAAAACATCCTTGTCAAAAGCGGCCCATCCGCCAAGACAAAATAGCACACGATCATCACCCCCACCCGCCGATCATTCGGCAATCCTTGCCGCTGCCAACTCCCCGTTGGCAGCGGCCTTTTTCATCAAATCCGCGCTTATCAACGCCAACAGGGTAGGCTATTATCCGCCGGTCGAGCATTCAGAAAGGAGCGGTGTGAGTAAATCCATCAGAACAGCGATTTTTCCCGTTGCCGGGCGTGGGACGCGATTTTTGCCCGCCACCAAGGCAAGCCCCAAGGAAATGCTGCCCATCGTGGACAAACCGCTGATTCAGTATGCGGTGGAAGAAGCCATTGCAGCCGGCGCTGAAAAGCTCGTATTCGTAACCGGCAGCTCCAAGCGCGCCATCGAGGATCACTTTGACCGCGATCATGAGCTGGAACAGGAGCTTGAGGCCAAGGGAAAACAGGATTTGCTGGATACCATTCACGAGATTGTGCCGGATCACGTGACATGCATGTATGTGCGCCAGAGCGCACCGCTTGGCCTGGGTCACGCGGTATTGTGCGGCCGGGAGCTTGCGAATGGCGGGCCGTTTTATGTGCACCTTGCAGATGACCTGATCCATGCAGAAACCCCTTGCCTGGAACAAATGCGCCAGGTTTATGAAAAAACCGGCGCAAGCGTGATTGCAGTGGAGACCGTACCGGCTGATCAGACCGACAAATACGGCATCGTATCGGTAAAAGACATCGATGCCAGTTATAGCCGTATTAGCGCTATTGTGGAAAAACCAAAGCCCGATGAGGCGCCATCAACACTTGCAGTGGTCGGCAGATATCTTTTGTCGCCAGCCATATTTGAAAAGCTGGCAACTACCGGTCGTGGCGCAGGTGGCGAAATCCAGCTGACCGATGCGATATCCGATCTGCTGGCCGACGAAGAAATTGTCGCTTACCGGTTTGAGGGCAAGCGATATGACTGCGGCAGCAAACTCGGATACCTGGAAGCCACTGTTGAATATGGTTTGCGCCATCATCGCTTTGGTAATGAATTCGCACAATACCTTCGTGATTTGATGTCAAAAATCTGAGCTCGGCGATTCTAGGTCGGATCATCGCCCCAGTTGATAATTTCCTGTAACGCCCACTGCGGCGATTGATCGTCGTGACACTGGTTGCAGGCATTCGGCGCATTTTCGATGCCGTGGTGTATTGAATTTCCCGGTTTGGGTATGGTGCTCATCTTGTGCGTTCTTGTTGTTTCCAGGATGCCAGCCGCCAGCTTGGTGATCTTTTTTGGCATATGACAGTCATAGCAGAATGACCCGGGTTGTCCCTGTTCGTGTCGAGTATGCGCTGCTACAGATGCTTTCAGGTCCTGGTGGCAACCAACACAATAGTTATTACTGGCTTCGGATGGGTGAAGAATACCGGGCACGGCTTCCTGCTTGTTGTCGTGCGGGTTGTGGCAATCGTAGCAACGAACTTCGGCGTCCTTGTAACACTGCGATTCCACAAACGATCTGAACAACGTGCCGATACCTTTTGGTTCACCATCCTGCCAGACTTCAACTGTAGGGTTTTGCCGTCCGGGTGTCAGGGGCGTCTGATAAAACCAGGGCGACAGGTCATTGGTCCGGCCCTCGCGGCTATAGCCCGGTTCGTAAACACGATAGATATCGGTTGCTGACATGAAAATATCGGTGCCGTGGCAACGCGCGCATACGCTCATGGCCCGACCCTTGTCGAGTTTTTTTGCATTGGCGATGTATGCGACCGGGCGCTTGCGAATTTTGCTATTCACGAATTCAGCCACGCGGTTTACGTAATTGCTCTGGAAATAGTCGACATGCAGACTCCCCGGGCCATGACAGGCTTCGCAGGCAATGCCGTCGTCCACCCATCGCGCCTCGGCACGCGTGTGATTGATGTCCTTGTCCAGAATTTCCAGATGGGTTGTGTGGCAGCGCCCGCAAAACAGATTCCAGGCCGAGTTCAACGATGTCATTTGTGCCCAGAAATCGTTTACCGATGGTGTGCTGTGTTCCTGCAGGTTCCAATAAGGAAAGTACTCCTGGCGTGTGACCGACCATTGCAACGGCAGGCGACGCAAGACACCATTTTCCTCGCGTGTCAGGTATACCTGGCGGTACTGGTAACCAATGACATATGCAATCTCAAACGGTACGAATTCCTGCGTTTGCGGATGCCGCAGGGCCATGAAGTAGCTACCGGCATCGATGTACATCCGGGCTACAGCCTGGTCATCGGTGGGTAACCGCCGGGCAGATTCCGGTAGTGTCCATGATGCATTATCGAAATCGCCAACGACGGATTGTGCCGATGGCCTGCGGGTCATGTTGGCGTGGGGCGATCGTTGCCACTCCGGAAAAATCTGCGTGTGGCAGTCGCCACATGCTTCAGCGCCTACGTACTCGGCGTCAAAACCGGATGAATGATAGTCGTAATAAAGAAACGCAATCGCCGCCGTCATAAAAATGACAGAGGCAATCAATATGGTGTTACCTGTCTTGTTTTTCCTTTTTTCCAAAACTGGGTTATACCCGAAATCCGGTGGTGACGAAGCATTATGCCAGCCATTTTTTGATTCGGAAGCCAAAAAGTAGTAATTTCAGCGCGGGGATGCCAGGGGACATGCATGCGGCGAAAAATAAATTCAGGCGGCAGCCTGATTGCGCTTATGGCTGCGGCCATCGCGCTTCCGGTTACATATCAAGCCAGTGCCGCGGATGAGAAACCGTTGTGCGAGTGCGCGGAGGTTGAAAGTGCCTGTCGCGCAAGTGTGAGCGTGCAAGATGATGATCTGGTCATTGTTTCAGATACCTATCGCTGCGCTCATGTAACCTGGCGCGGGGATGATGGAGTGCTGGCATCGCTGATCAAAGGCGGTCATCGGGAAATCGAGGGGTCGGGCAAAGAATCCAACAGGTTCATGGCAGTGACCAGTTGCAATATCTGCGGCGGTCAATCTGAAAGCAACGGCGGACGCGCCATCATGATGTCGGGTGCTGAACTCACCAATGTATCGCGCAATTGCAAAGCGGCATCCGGTTATCGTTTTGAATCAGACAAAATGTTTTCAGACGACGAGGCAAGCA
>CBDUSC010000206.1:0-4233 GCA_965369735.1 uncultured bacterium | reverse complement strand
CGTCAAATCGTCAGTGACGCCGGCGGATCTCGATCAGATCCGGGTCAAGCACCTGGGCAAAAAGGGGACCCTGACGCTGCAATTGAAACAGATCGGCAGCCTGCCGCCTGATCAACGCAAGGCAGCAGGTCAGGAGATCAATGAGTTCAAGCAATCTGCGGTGGCCGCGATAGAAGCCAGGCGCAGCGAGCTGAAAAAGGCCGAGCTTGAGGAAAAGCTCAAGTCAGAAGCGATTGACGTGACCCAGCCGGCCCGCGGCCAGGCGACCGGTGGTTTGCACCCCGTGACACGCACGATGGAGCGTATTGATGCCATATTCCGCCGTGCCGGTTTCGATATTGCAGATGGCCCGGAAATCGAGGACGAATATCATAACTTCGAAGCGCTCAACATCCCGGAGCATCACCCGGCGCGCGCCATGCACGACACCTTTTATCTCGCGAGTGGCAAGCTGCTGCGAACCCATACCTCCAATGTGCAGATTCGGTCCATGAACAAACAGGGCGTGCCCATAAAGGTGATTGCACCGGGCCGTGTGTATCGCTGCGACTCGGATCAGACCCATACGCCCATGTTTCACCAGGTCGAGGGTTTGCTGGTCGACAGAGGTGTCAGCTTTGCGAATCTGAAATCGATATTGCACGAGTTTTGCGAGCAGTTTTTCGAGCGCAAGGTGAAGCTGCGCTTTCGCCCGTCTTATTTCCCATTCACGGAACCCTCTGCCGAAGTGGATATCGAGTGGGGTGACGGTTGGCTGGAAATACTCGGCTGCGGCATGGTGCACCCGGTCGTGCTGGAAAATTGCAATATCGATCCGGAAGAGTTCACCGGTTGGGCGTTTGGCATGGGGGTCGAACGGATCGCCATGCTGCGCTATGGCGTCGACGACTTGCGCACATTTTTTGAGAACGATTTGCGTTTTCTTGAGCAGTTCAACTAGCAGGATGACAGGATGAGAGTTAGCGAACAGTGGCTCAGGGAGTGGGTCGATCCGAAAATTGATACGGAAACCCTGGCCGGGCAATTCACCAATCTTGGTCACGAGGTCGATGGTGTCGAAGACGCGGCGGCCGCATTTTCCGATATCGTTGTTGGCAAAGTTCTGAAGGTTGAGCGTCACCCCGATGCGGACAAGCTGAGCGTGTGCTCGGTCGATCCGGGTGATGGCAAAGCGCTGCAGATTGTCTGCGGCGCACCGAATGTGCGTGCGGATATGAAAGTCCCGGTGGCGCTGGTGGGCGCAAAGCTGCCGGATGGGCTGAAGATTCGCAAGGCCAAACTGCGGGGCGTGGAATCGCAGGGCATGATTTGCTCGAGCAAGGAATTGGGCCTGGGTGATGATGCCGACGGCATCATGGGTTTGAACAAAGACGCGCCCATCGGTGCCGACTTTCGCGAATACATGCAGCTCGATGACCGGGTGATCAAGCTGGATCTGACCGCCAACCGCGGTGACTGCTTTGGCATTGCCGGCGTTGCGCGGGAGATCGGTACATTAAATGCCATGGATGTTTCCGGTCCCGCTCTCGACCCGGTCGAAGCGGTCATCGATGACAGTTTCCCGGTAGTGCTCAAAGCACCCGAGGGCTGCCCGAGTTTCAGCGGACGCGTGGTGCGCGGCATCGATCCCGATGCCATGACCCCGGACTGGATGTGCGAGCGTTTGCGACGCGGAGGTTTGAGACCCATCAGCCCGGTGGTCGATATTACAAACTACGTCATGCTGGAGCTGGGCCAACCGATGCATGCGTTTGATTTGCAGACACTGGCGGGTGGCATTGTCGTGCGTTACCCGGATCCAGGCGAAAAAATCACATTGCTGGATGGCCGCGAAGTCGAGATTGATAACGATGTACTGATCGTCGCCGATCACGAACGGCCGCGGGCGCTGGGCGGCATCATGGGTGGAGTCGACTCGGGTGTGGGCGAGCAAACGACCGATATATTCTTTGAAGCGGCGTTCTGGACACCGCTGGCGATGGCGGGCAGGGCGCGCCGGTTTGGCCTGCATACCGATGCATCCATGCGATTCGAGCGTGGTGTTGACCCGCGCCTGCAGGTGACCGCCATCGAACGCGCCACGCGGTTGTTGATAGACATTGCCGGCGGTCAGCCAGGACCGCTCATAACGACCTGTGATGAAAGCCATATGCCCAAACCGGTGCCGGTGAAATTGCGGCGTGATCGGATCGCCCGGGTATTGGGCATACCGGTACCGGATGAGCAGGTTGAAGCAATCCTGAGCCGCCTGGGTATGGAGGTCAGCAATACCGATAACGGGTGGGCGGCGATACCTCCGGGTCATCGCTTTGATATTTCCATCGAGGAAGACCTGATCGAAGAGGTTGCCCGGGTTTTTGGTTACGACAATATCCCGGAGGAAAATGCCCGGGTGGATCTGGAGCTGACTCCATTCACCGAACAACGTATTCCAATCAACCGGGTCAGGGATGCGCTGGTTGCACGCGGTTATCAGGAAGCGATCACCTACAGCTTTGTCGATGACGCGGTACAGAAAAAATTTGAACCCGATCTTGAGGGCATCGTTTTATCCAACCCGATCTCATCGGATATGGCGGTGATGCGTACCAGTCTCTGGCCGGGCTTGGTCGAGGCCTTGAAGAGCAACCTCAGCCGCCAGCAAAACCGTGTTCGACTGTTCGAGTTTGGTCTTAAGTATTTGCAGCAAGGCAATGAAATTAAAGAAATTAAGACTTTGGCAGGCGTGGTGGCCGGATCCCGGTACCCGGAGCAATGGGCCAGTAAACCCGATGCCGCCGATCTATTTGACATAAAGGCTGACATCGACGCGTTTTTGACTTTTGGCAGACGCGCGAATGCGTTTTCTTACGAGGCCGCATCGCACCCCGCGCTGTGCCCGGGACAAACGGCGGAGTTGATACTGGATGGCCAGGGTGTTGGCTGGCTTGGGCTTTTACACCCGGCGCTGGCTGCAGATCTGGATTTGACATATTGCCCGATGTTGTTTGAGGTCGAGATCGACCGCGCATTTGCAGCGAACGTGCCGGTATTTGTACCGATTTCCAAATACCCGACTATCCGGCGCGACCTCGCGTTCGTGCTCGATGAGAGCGTCGATATCGCGGAAATCGAAGCAACCGTCAGGGATGCGGCCGGACCATTGCTGCAAAGCCTCAAAATCTTCGATATTTACCGCGGCAAAGGCATAGATTCCGGTCGAAAAAGCGTCGCTTTAGGCTTGATTTTACAGGAAACTTCCCGCACCCTTACTGACGAGGACGCAGACGGCGTCACGCATGCCGTCAGCGAAAAACTCGCTGAGGTTTGGAAGGCCAAAATAAGAGACTGATAACTATGGCACTCACCAAGGCAGATATGGCGGAAGCCCTATTCAACGAACTCGGATTAAACAAAAGAGAGGCCAGGGAGCTGGTAGACCTCTTTTTTGATGAAATGAGACAGGCGTTGGGCAGTGGCGAACAGATCAAATTGTCCGGTTTTGGCAATTTTGACCTGCGCGATAAAAATCAACGCCCGGGACGGAACCCGAAAACAGGCGAAGAAATCCCGATTACAGCTCGCCGGGTCGTCACGTTCCGTCCGGGACAAAAATTAAAGGCTCGGGTAGAGGCGTATGCTGGAACCGGGGAATAACTCGGAATTACCACCCATACCGGGGAAACGCTACTTCACCATAGGTGAGGTCAGCGAGCTTTGCGGCGTCAAACCGCATGTGCTCCGGTACTGGGAGCAGGAGTTTCCACAGCTCAAACCGGTGAAACGGCGCGGCAATCGGCGCTATTACCAGCGCCAGGATGTGCTCATCATCCGCCAGATCAGAAGTCTCCTTTATGAACAAGGGTTTACGATCGGTGGGGCACGTCAGCAGCTGACCAGCGATGGGGCCCGGGAAGACGTCACCCAGAGTCAGCAAATCGTGAAACAGGTCCGTACGGAGCTGGAAGAAATCCTCAAGATCCTGCGCCGCTAGTACTTCTCTGGTCCATCTCCAAACGATCGGTTATGATGCCGGCCCTCGGCCGCAACCCCATCACGGCCGGGTTTCTCAAAATCGGGGCGTGGCGCAGCCTGGTAGCGCACTTGCATGGGGCGCAAGAGGTCGCTGGTTCGAATCCAGTCGCCCCGACCAAATCTTTTTCTTTGTTTCTTTCTTTTTGGATTTGTCCAAAAAGAAAGAAAAATACAATATGCACGCAGTGCGCTTAATTTTGTACTACGGGTATTCTTCCT
>CBDUSC010000205.1:0-4262 GCA_965369735.1 uncultured bacterium | reverse complement strand
GGGTGATGTGAAGGTTTTCGGCCGGTACCGGTCGGCCACCGCAGCTTTTGACAGCCTGGCCAGTGGCCAACTCCAGCTCGCCGCGGGTGGCATCATCTGGCCATAGTGCAAAAAACAGTCTTCTTCTTTTGTGGTCTTCGGGCTGCTCTTCGAGCTGAGATTTGGATCTCACAGTTCCAGAATGCCCTTCAAAGCTGTTACAACGGTTCGTCGGCGAACGACATCGCGATCACCGTCAAAAAACTTGATGCGCGCATGGGAATCTACGCGGGCACCGATCTTGTACGCCCATCCCAGCCATACGGTGCCCACTGGTTTTCCAGGAACCCCGCCATCGGGTCCCGCGATACCGCTGACCGCTATTGCAATGTCCGCACGGCTGCGCTCGAGGGCGTTGTTGGCCATCTCGGATACCACCGGTTCACTCACTGCCCCCTCCTGCTCGAGGGTCATGAGTTTTATCCCAAGCAAATCGCGTTTCGCCAAATCGCTATAGGTGATAAACCCGAATTCGAACCATTCCGAACTTCCGGGCACATCCGTCAATGCTTTTGATATCCAGCCACCGGAGCATGACTCGGCAGTCACGACTTTTCTGCCGGATGCTTTCAGGTGCTCGCCAACTTTTGTGGCAAATTCAAGAATGTCTTCGTCGCTGTACATTTCATCCAGAGGGTAGCACCGGCTACACGAAATTCCGGTGACTCAGTTCACATCCGCGAGCTCACGATACACCTTCAGGTTTCCGGCAGCCATTTTTCCAATGGAAAATTCCTCGTCTACAAGCTGCCGCGCCGCCTGACCGAGTTTTTTGGCCAGCTTGGGCTGTTCAAGCAATGAAACAATTGCGTCCTGTAGTGCCTGGCTATTTTCCGGCGGCACGAGCAGGCCGGTTTCATTGTCGATGACGATTTCGGGGACACCGCCCACATTGCTCGCAACCACTGGTACGCCACAACTTGCGGCCTGCAGCAGGGCCACACCCAGGCCTTCCGCGGTTACCGGGTGAACCAGCATGCTCAGGCATGGCAGGACCCGGGCAATATCCTCGCGAAAGCCGGCAAACTGGATGGTATTTTCGAGCTGCCGGTCACGGACCAGGACCTCAAGGCTGTCCTGCAACGGACCCCGACCAAAAAATATCACCCGTACTTCCGGATGTTGTTCCATGATGGAGGGCAGCGCTTCAATCAGGTAGCGGTGGCCTTTTCGCTCAATGAACTGCGCAAGCACACCGATAACCTTGTCACCGGGTTGTGTGCCAAAGGCAACATCGAACCATTGGCGGTCGCATTCCGGGCGAAATAAACGCCGGTCAGCCGCGCTGTGCACGCAGACGATTTTTTCCCTTGGTATGCCCGCATCCAGCAACACCAGGCTGATTGCGCGCGATATTGTGATGACCCGATCGAACAAACGATATTTGAGACCAATCGGCCCACGCTCCGGGTTATCAACCCGGCGCGACAAGATGGTCGGCAAACCGCACAACCGTGCTGCAATACCACCCAGCACATCAGCGCCGCGGCGACTGTGCAGATGTACGATATCCGGTCGTTCGCGCTTGAGGACCGACATCAGGCGCCGCACGAACATCAGATCGAGATCGCCACCCATCTCCAGTTCCTGGATATTCAGGTTCTGCTCTCGCGCACTGCGCGCAACATCACTGTTACGCGTGCAAACAAGCAGATTGTCGACACCCATACGGGTGAGCGCCTCCACCAGGTACAGCACCTGTTGCGCACCACCATACACATGCCGGCCGGTTTCGATGTGCACCACTTTCATTGGTTTCGCAGCACCTTTTTTGCCGCCCACATGATCTGCTCAACGGTGATGAGCTGCATGCAGGTATACGCGCCACCACAAGTAGGCCGCCGTTTGCATGGCGCGCACGGCATCGTGTGGTGCAACACCATCGCATCATTCGTTCCGGTGTCGACATAGGGCAAGGTGGATCCAAACAACATCAACGTGGGCGTGTTCAGCGCAATCCCCATATGCCCGACACCGGTATCCACACCAACCACCAGCCGACCCGCTTCAATTATCGCAGCAGATTGCATCAACGAGGTCTCCCCCGCCAGCGATATGACATCGCATCTGGCGCCTTCAGCTATCCTGGTTGCGGCATCACGATCATCCGGCCCGCCAACCAGTACCGATTTCCAGCCATACTCGTCATGTATCGCATCTGCGAGCTCCGACCAGCGTTCTTCGACCCAATGCTTTTGTGGCCGAGTGGTAAACGGACACAAGACAGCAAAATCGCCGCTCAAACTGTGCCTTTGTGCAATTTCCATCGCCGCGTGCTTGTCCGACGGGCTGGTGGCCAATGAAAGGCGAAAATCTCCGATGCGCAGATCCAGAGCTTTTGCCAGGGCCAGGTATTCCGAGCTGATTCGCGAGGTATCGTGACCCCGCGATACGCTTTTGTTCAGCATCAGGTGGCTGAACTCCGGCGAACGCAATCCCACTTTTTTCTTTGCCCCCGACCAACGCACCAATGTTGCGCTCTTGATCAGCCCCTGGGCGTCGATAGCCAGATCGAACTGGCGCGATTTCAGATCGCGTTTGAATATGCGTACCGCACTACGTAGCTGACCCAGGTTTTTGTTCTTCCAGTGCGCCCGCCACTCATGACGATCCCAGGTGATGACATCGTCAACGGCGGGGTGATTATCCAGAAGCTCCTGGTACTCGGGCTGCACCAGCCAGGAAATCCGCGCCGCGGGCCAGGTATCGCGCAACGCCTGGGCCAGCGGCGTCGCCATCACGATGTCGCCGATCGCGCTGAGTCTGACGATGAGGATCGATTCCATATGCCAGTGTTAACCGTGGGCCCTGATGCCGGGTTTGCCGGCATACAGTGCCGGTGTTAGCCTAATTAGCTTATTCCAAGAATAAGCTAATTAGGCTAACACCGGCACCATCTTCCGTCGTGACAAAGATAAAGCAGGCTCCAGACAAACATACGCCGATGATGCAGCAATACCTGCGCATCAAGGCTGAGCACCCGGATTTGATTCTGCTCTATCGCATGGGTGACTTTTACGAGCTGTTTTTCGACGACGCAAAAAAAGCCGCAAAGCTGATTGATATTACGCTGACCCAGCGCGGCCGCTCGGGCGGTGAACCCATACCCATGGCCGGGGTACCGGTACATACCGTGGATACCTATCTGGCACGGCTGGTCCGCAAAGGCGAGTCGGTGGCAATTTGCGAACAAATCGGTGATCCCGCGACCTCGAAGGGTCCGGTAGAGCGCAAAGTCGTACGGGTGGTGACGCCGGGCACCGTTACTGAAGATACATTGCTGGATGCGCGGCGCGACACCATACTTGCGGCAATCAATCGCACGCGCAACCGTATTGGACTCGCCTGGCTGGACCTGTCCAGCGGCCGGTTCACGGTCACGGAGCTCGATGATGACGAGCAATTGCTTGCCGAGCTGGAAAGATTGTCCCCTGCAGAAGTATTGCTCAGCGAAACGGATGACAGCGGCCATGGATATGCCGATATCAGTGCCGGTGTTGCAATACGCAACCGGCCACCATGGCATTTTGAAACCGATACGGCGCACCGATTACTGTGCGCGCAATTTGCGACACAAGACCTGAGCGGTTTTGGGTGCGAAAAGCTGACGCTCGCGGTGGGTGCCGCTGGTTGCCTGATGCAATACGTCAATGACACACAGCGCACCGCCCTGCCCCATATCCGCGGGCTGAAAACAGAGCTACACGACGATGCGCTGATACTCGATGCGGTGACGCGAAAAAACCTGGAGCTCGAATACAGTGTTTCGGGTGAAGAACGTCACACGCTGGCCGGTGTGATCGACACTACCGCGACGACCATGGGCAGCCGGCTGTTGCGTCGCTGGATCGGCAGACCCATACGGGATCACCAGCAACTGCGACACCGCTATCATTGTGTCAATGCGTTGATCGACGCGCGTATGTACACCGATATCGCGGATCAGTTGAACGGTATTGGCGATATCGAACGCATACTTGCCAGGGTTGCACTGAAATCGGCGCGACCACGCGATCTGGCGGCACTGCGTGATTCTCTTGCAAAGTTACCCGATCTGCGCGCACTGCTATCGCGCGTCGATGCACCCCTGCTTGCGGATCTGATGCAGCAAATCGGCGAACACCCGGCCGTGCGCGCTTTGCTGGAAAGCGCATTGATTGATGAACCACCCGTGTTGATTCGTGATGGCGGTGTCATTGCCAGCGGCTATGACAGCGAACTGG
>CBDUSC010000204.1:0-4282 GCA_965369735.1 uncultured bacterium | reverse complement strand
GCATGAGCGCGATGCCCTGGAAAAAAGACTTCGTGCCATGGTGCGTGACGGGCAACTGATCCGCAATCGGCGCGACGCCTTTTGCCTGACCAACCATATCCCGGTTGTGTCGGGCAGGGTAACCGGTCACAAGGACGGATTCGGTTTCCTGATCCCCGATGATGGCAGCGAAGACGTATATCTTTCGCCGCGCCAGATGCGCGAGATCATTCACGGTGATCGTGTCGCGGTCCGGGTGCGCGGTCGCGATCGACGCGGGCGCCGCGAGGGATCGCTGGTCGAGGTCCTCGAAAGAAAAACCATTGAGGTCGTTGGCCGGTATGTGAGTGAAAGCGGTCTGGGTTTTGTGGCTCCGGATAACCGGCGTATCGCACACGATGTTGCCATTGCGCCTGGAAAAAACATGCGGGCAAAGCCGGGTCAGATTGTGGTTGCGAAAATTACCGAGTACCCGTCCCAGGTCACACAACCCATCGGAGAAATCGTACGCATTCTTGGTGATGAACATGCGGCGGGGATGGAAACCGACATTGCGATTCACGCGAACGGCATACCGCATGAATGGCCGGCGGCAATAAAAAAAGAAATAGGAAGGTTTGGTGATCGCGTACCCAATTCCGCCAAATACGATCGATACGATCTGCGGGATACGCCATTGGTCACCATTGATGGTGCCGATGCGCGTGATTTTGATGACGCGATCTATTGCGAACCCAGCGGCGATGGCTGGGTGTTGCTGGTTGCGATTGCGGACGTATCGCACTATGTGAAGCCTGGAACCGCGCTGGATGATGAAGCGCAAAACCGTGGCACATCGGTGTATTTCCCAAATCGCGTTGTGCCGATGCTCCCGGAAAAATTATCCAATGGCTTGTGCTCATTGAACCCCGGCGTGGATCGCCTGTGCATGGTATGCGAAATGCACGTTAGCAAAGCAGGCAAACTCGGCAACGCTGAATTCTACGAAGCGGTCATGCGATCGGCCGCACGACTGACATACAAGGAAGTCGAAGGCATCCTGGTGCGCAAGGATCCGCGTCCAAGAGAAAAACGTGAAAAGATTCTGCCCGATCTGGAAAACCTGTTTGACCTGTATAAGGCACTGGTTGGCTCGCGAAACAAAAGAGGCGCCATCGATTTTGATTTACCTGAGGTCAAAATGCAGTTTGGCACTGATGGCCGGGTTGCCGATATCGTTCCATACGAGCGCGGGCATTCGAATCGATTGATCGAGGAGTGCATGATCGCCGCGAACATACAGGCTGCCCGGTTCCTGGCAAAGCATCGCATGCCGGCTCTGTATCGTGTGCACCAGGGTGTTGCGGAAGATCGCCTGGAGTCATTGCATGAATTTCTTGCTGCATTGGGTCTGAAGCTGGGTGGTGGATTGACGCCAAAACCACATGACTTTAGTCAGTTATTGAAAAAAGTGACTACGCGCCCGGACGCGGAACTCATCGAGATGGTTATGCTGAGGTCGATGACGCAGGCAGTCTATCAACCACAGAATATCGGCCATTTCGGTCTCGCGCTCTCCGAGTATGCACATTTCACATCGCCCATACGGCGCTACCCCGACCTGCTGGTACACAGGGCGATACGCCATATTGTACGCGGGGGTAAAACCCGGTCGTTTGGGTATAGCGCAACGGACATTGAACGGCTGGGCATCATGTGTTCGACGTACGAACGCCGGGCGGATGACGCCACACGGAATGCTCTGGACTGGCTCAAGACTGAATTCATGCAGGATAAAATTGGTGAGGAATTCGATGGCATGATCAGCGGTGTTACGGATTTCGGGTTGTTTGTCCGGCTAAACGATTTGCAGATCGAAGGTCTTGTTCATGTCAGCGCCTTGTCCAGCGATTACTACCAGCATGACCCGGTGCATCATCGTTTGTATGGCGAACGCAATGGAATGGAGTACCGATTGACCGACCCGATACGGATCCGGGTGGTGCGTGCCAGTCTTGAAGACAAAAAAATTGATTTCGAGCCGGTTGGTGGCCCAAAAAGGAAAAGTAAGGCAAAAGGCAGCGACAAGACCCAGGGAAAAAAACGAACAGGAAAACCAAAAAAGGCTGCACGAAAGCGCCGCCGGTCATGAGCGGGATCTCGAACATTTCGATATTCGGAATTCATGCGGTTGCCCGGGTATTGCGTGTATCACCGGATCGGGTAACCGCGCTGACTGTTTTGGGTGGTCGTAACGACGAGCGAATCAATTTTATACTCGATGCCGCGAAATCAGCAGGTATCGCCATTGCAAAATGCTCGAGACGTGAGTTGGACAGCATGGCGGGCAGCCGCAATCATCAGGGCGTTGTGGCATCAACCTGTGCTGCGCAACCCCTCGGGGAAAAGTCGCTGGAGGACATTCTGGATCGACTGGAGACAGATCCGTTCCTCCTGGTCCTTGATGGTGTGCAGGATCCGCATAATCTTGGTGCCTGCCTGCGGAGTGCTGATGCGGCCGGCGTAGATGCAGTCATTGTCCCGAAGGACCGGGCCGCCGGGCTGACGCCAGTGGCGCGCAAGGTGGCCAGCGGCGCGGCAGAAACGGTGCCGCTGATACGGGTAACCAACCTTGCGCGCACCCTGCGTGGCCTCAAAAAACGCGACATCTGGATGATCGGCGGCGATGGCGATGCGGAAATAACTCTGTACGAGCAGAATCTGAGCGGTGCCCTGGCCCTGGTACTTGGCGCCGAAGGGCAAGGCCTGCGCCGCCTGACCAAGCAGCACTGCGATGCCCTGGTGGCGTTACCCATGCTGGGCATGGTGGAAAGCCTGAATGTCTCGGTAGCCGTCGGGGTGTGTCTTTACGAAGCATTACGCCAGCGCAAAACTTGCCTCAAATCACAGTCTTAGGTAGCATTGCCGCCCCCGTCATAATGGCGGGCTACAATCTGGACGTGCAGGAATGCACGGACTCCTTGCCTCACCACCCCACCAATGGCGATGGGAGGCTGCTAATCCGTAAGGAGCGTCAATGAGACACTATGAAATCGTGTTTCTGGTCCACCCTGACCAGAGCGAGCAGGTACCCGCCATGCTCGAGCGCTATCGTTCAATGATCGAAGCCGACAGCGGCCATGTCCATCGTGAGGAAGACTGGGGTCGTCGTCAGCTGACGCATGCCATCAAAAAGATCCACAAGGCGCATTATCTTTTGCTCAACATTGAATGCGGGCAAAAAGCACTGGATGAACTGATTGCTGCATTCCGCTTCAATGATGCGGTGTTGCGCTATCTCGTTATCAATCGCGACGAAGCCATTACCGAGGTTTCTCATATGGCCAAAGCCGAGGAAGAAGCACAGGCACGCCAGGGTCGCGATCGTGGCCCGCGCGATGATCGCGGTTCATATGGTGACCGGGATGACCGAAAAGCAGACGACGCTGCCGAAAAAGAGGCACCGGCAGCACCGGTAGCAGTAGCGGAGGCAACAGCGGAAGAAGCACCGGTTGCTACTGCGGAGGCAACAGCGGAAGAAGCACCGGTTGCTACTGCGGAGGCTCCCGCGGAGGCTACAGCGGATGAGGCTGCGGATGAAGCGCCGGCTGCTGTTGTTGCCGACGTACCGGAAGCCGCAGAAGATACCGCGGCTGATAGTGAAGACAAGGGCAGCGAAGAAGATTCTGCTGCAAAGTCTGCCTGATCAGCTCACCAAAAGAATTTTAGAGAGGATTCATCATGGCTCGTTTTTTTCGTCGCAGAAAATACTGCCGTTTTACAGCAGATGGCGTCAAAGAGATTGATTACAAGGATCTCAATACACTGAAAAATTACGTTACTGAAACCGGCAAGATTGTACCCAGCCGTATCACCGGCACCAAAGCAAACTATCAGCGTCAGCTGGCAGTTGCGATCAAGCGTGCGCGATACCTGGCGTTATTGCCGTATACCGACAGACATTGATCTGAAGAATCAATGGAGCGTTTGTGCTCTGTAAAGCAATGACGACACCGGTCCAGCGAATTGCTGTTTGGTTGCTTTCCCAGCCGCAAAGAGCAACGCTGCTGATGGCAGGTCTTGGTGTACTGCCGTTGGTCAGCGTTGCCAGCGGCGGCATTGCCGCATTACTGGTACTTGTGAGCGGTGTACGCCAGGCGCTGATTGTCAGCTTTGCCGCTGCCGGTCTGCTGGCGATCATGACATTGCTGACTCAGGGCAGCCTGGTGGTTGTTGTAGGCAGCAAGCTGATCATCTGGCTGATCGTCATTGCGATTGCCAGTGTGATTAGCAAAACCGGATCGATGAAATTCGCTTTGCAGGT
>CBDUSC010000203.1:0-4290 GCA_965369735.1 uncultured bacterium | reverse complement strand
CGATGATGGTGGCGCCTTTCGAGATCGCGTCCGCATCGACGATCGGCGAGCGCGCCGTGGTGACCGTCAACACCAGCGCGGCATCGTCTACCGCGTCTTCGGCGGTGTCGACCGGAGTGCAGCCAAGGCCGAGCTCCGTTGACATCTCCTGGCAATAGAGGTCTCTCTTCGCCCGTGTCGGGCTCCACACGACGACATTTTCGACACCGTTGTGGAAGGGTTGATCGAAAGTGGCGAGATAAAGGTCTGGAAGGCGCAACAGCTGGTGGCCGAAATACAGGCTCAGGCGGCTCTCAGCAAGGATGGGGAGGTTTCGGAAGGGAGTAGCACCAGATCCGCGGGCCATGGGAAAATCATACTGCTTGGCGAGCATGCGGTGGTTTATGGTGCCCACGCGCTGGCCGCACCGATCCCCATGGCAATTGAGGCAGCCATAAACAAGGCAGACAAGGGTGTAACGCTGATCATTCCGCGCTGGGGGCTGGAACAGCGTTTGCAGCTAAGCAATCCGGAGCCGAAGTCCTTTGAAAAGTCCCTGGCAATAGTGCTGGACCAGCTTGGTCTCAAGCACCAGCCGATGTGTATAGAAATCTTTCCAAAAGTACCCAAGGCAATGGGTCTGGGTGGCTCGGCAGCTGTTGCCGTTGCCATCATTCGGGCGCTGGACAACTTTTTCGATTTGAATCTTGGTGATGAAAGAGTCAACGAGCTGGCATTTGAATGTGAAAAAGTGGCTCATGGGCATCCATCCGGTATCGACAATACGCTGGCAACATACGGTCAGTTCCTTGTTTACAAAAAGGGCGATCCCCCTGAAATCAATACCGTGAATGTGACATCTCCGCTGCGCATCGTTATCGGTATGAGTCATACGGAGAGTCTTACGGCGCACATGGTTGCGCGGGTCAGAAAAGCCTGGAAAGGAAACAAGGCTTTGTACGAACGCATATTCAATGAGATCGATACGCTGTCGCTGCTGGGTCTCGATGCGATCAAGGAAAACGATCTCAAACAGTTGGGCGAACTGATGAATGTTTGCCAGGGATTGCTGAATGCTCTTGGCGTATCGAGCTGGGAGATCGAGGAGCTTGTCCAGATTGCCCGGAACAATGGAGCGCTCGGTGCGAAGGTTACCGGTGGTGGTGGCGGTGGATCTATGATTGCCTTGTGCCCTGACAGTGCATCGGAGGTGGTGTCTGCAATGCAAGACGCCGGCTACCGTGCCCTGGAGGTTGAAATTGGTTAGCCAGGGGGCGCAGTTGCGAGATCAGGTTGTGTCATTTGAGTCCGAGGAACTGATCCTGGTTGACGAACATGATAATGATATCGGTCACCTGGACAAGGCGGCATGCCATGACGGTGACGGTAAATTGCATCGTGCTTTTTCCTTGTTTGTATTCAATTCCGCTGGCGAGTTGCTGCTCCAGCAACGCGCCAACGGAAAACGTCTTTGGGGTGGTTATTGGTCCAATAGCTGCTGTTCGCATCCACGCCGTGGTGAAGTCATGGATGCGGCGGTAAAAAGACGCCTGTTCCAGGAACTGGGTTTGGACTGTAGTCCGGAATTTCTGTTCAAGTTTACATATCACGCAAATTTTGAAAAAAAGGGATCAGAGCGCGAGTTGTGCTGGGTTTATGCGGGGCGCAGCGATGATGACGTCAAGGTCAACTCCAACGAGATTATGGATTGGCGTTTTATTGCGCCCGGTGACCTGGATCGGGAGATCGAGGACTTAGCCGACACATTTACGCCCTGGTTCAAGATGGAGTGGGAGCGTATCCGTAGCAATCATACGGACGTTATTCAAAGCCTCTGATTTTTGACGGATTGATTTTCGCCGGGCTGATATTTTTCCTGATTCAACAAGCACAAAAAAGGCCGCGTTTTGCGGTCTTTTTTGTGAAATCTATTCCACGTCTTTCCCGGATATCAAATCTTCAAGAGTAGGCGGTTTGTGTTCGCCACCCATGCGACCTTCTTTCAAACGTTTTACATAGTCGTGATAGGCGCGCATGGCCTGGCTGCCAAATATCCACATGATTGGCACGTTTGCGAGCAGCATGACACCGGTGCCCAGCGTGGTCAGGTTATCGAGCTCGGTGTCGGTCGTAATAAAACCAAGCGTCGCAACGATAATAAGCAGACAGAACAGTAGCTTGTATGGCAACACGGCGCGATCGCCCAATAAATAGACAATGCCCTGTTCGCCATAGTAGCTCCAGGAAATCATCGTCGACAAAGCAAACATCCACGCAGCCAGCGTAACAAGATATTTGCCAAGACCAGGCTGGACTGTGTCAAAGGCTCTTGCCGTCAGCGTTGCGCCCACGTAGCTAACGTATACGCCGGCGTCTACAAGCTCCGGTTTTTCGGCACTTTCAAAATCTATCCATTCGATGACAACCTGGCCATTTTCGGCGACCACAACACCGTCCATGTGGTGCCGGTTGTTTCCGCTATCCTGGTTGGCATGTGCGTCTGCCAGCATGAAGACGCTGTCTCCGTCAGTCCAGCCATTGCTCCCGTCGCGCTGCGGCGCGGGCAGTGTTTCGATGCTCCAGCTACCGGAACCGGTGGACAACACTTCGGGCACCGTGTCGTAGTTTGCTTCGGCGCTGCGGTTCCAGACCCCGGTGCTGAGTATGACCAGCGCGGTGAAGGTGCACACAACCAGCGTATCAATAAACGGCTCCAGACCAGCAACTATACCTTCGCGAACCGGCTCGTTTGTTTTTGCAGCAGAGTGTGCGATAGGCGACGAACCCTGGCCGGCCTCATTGGAGAACAGCGCGCGCTTCATGCCAAATAAAAACGCATAACCCATGGTGCCGCCGACAAATGCACCGCTGGCATCCTGTGTCGAAAATGCTGCGGTGAATATCAGTTTGAACATCGCGGGTATCAGGCTGATATTGATAAAAAGAACGTACGCACCCGCGAGCAGGTATAGCGCGCACATTATCGGTACGAGTCGACCGGCAACTGCGCCGATACGTTTTACGCCGCCGATGATAACCATGCCGACCAGAATGGCGAGAATGATGCCGGTGGCAACACTGGGGACCCCAAAATACAGCTCGGTAAGTTCGCCAACGTTCCAAGCCTGGAACATATTGCCGCCGGTGATGGCTGATGTCAGCAGAGTGACGCAAAAAACACCACCGATGAATTTAGCAAAACCCTTTAGCCTCGGCCTGGATCTGGCTATTCCCTTGCTTATTACCCACATGGGTCCGCCATGCGGGTTATCGGGGTCATCGGTATTCCGGTAAAGCATCGACAGGGTGACTTCGGTGAGCTTGATCGACATCCCGAAAAAACCGACTACCCACATCCAGAACACGGCGCCGGGGCCACCCAGCGCAATGGCAATCGCGACACCGCCGATATTGCCCAGACCGACTGTTGCTGAAAGAGCGGCCGACAGCGCCTGAAAATGATTGATCGCACCGGGGTCATCGGGGTCGTCATAGGCGCCGCGGATGACATGAAAACCATGCGTCAGCGCCGTGTATTGCGAAAAGCGGCTCCAGATCGTAAACAACACACCGGTGCCAAGCAGCACGAACAACACCGAGTCGTGCCAGATAATGTCGTTGATCGTGGCCAGAAATTGGTTGACTTGGTCCATGAAACCGCCCTTTTGCTTCTGATTTTTAGGTGTTTTTGTTCGACAGCGGGCAAACGCCCTGACCGTCAACGATGTCCCGCATTGCGCCCAATAATGTAGGCGATCGCTTCACGGCGCAAGTTCGCAGCCCAATCAGCGCTCCATGATGGCGGTGACGCCCATACCGCCGCCGGTGCACACCGAGATAACACCGCTGCCGCTGCCTTTTTCAGCCAGTAGTTTGGCCAGAGTCATCACGGTTCTCGCGCCGGTGGCGCCAAACGGATGACCAATGGCTATGCTGCCGCCTTTGACGTTGAGTTTCGCCGGGTCTATGGAACCAAGAGGCCCATCGCGACCCAGGCGATCGCGGCTAAATTCCTCTGATTCCCAGGCTTTCAATGTGCACAGCACCTGCGCGGCAAATGCTTCGTGGATTTCATAAAAGTCGAAACTGTCCAGGCTGCGACCGGCCTGTTCCAGCATTGCCGACATTGCGTAGGTCGGCGCCATCAGCAGTCCTTCTTTTTCAATAAAATCCACACCCGCGTATTTGCCAAAGCTCAGATATGCCTGCACGGGGATGCCGCGTTCGCGCGCCCAGTCTTCCGATGCCAGCAATACCGCCGATGCACCATCGGTCAGGGGCGTGCTGTTACCCGCCGTCATCGTGCCCGCT
>CBDUSC010000202.1:0-4302 GCA_965369735.1 uncultured bacterium | reverse complement strand
GCGATACAGTATCCGGCAGTCATTGGTTATAGCCATGGACAAAACCAATGCCGGGGTCGGCGCGCATATCTATGGATGACAACCAGGTACAGATCGATATTCTGAAAACGGACCTGTTTGGTCGCGTGGAGTTGCGCCGGCACAGCGATCCCGCCAGCGGCGTTGTGACATCGCTGGTGCGCCGCGACACCCGCATGGCCCGCAGCTGGGCCAAACCCATTGCACGCTGGCTTGCGGCACGCGAAGCGCGAGCATTGATACGGGTTGCGCAACATATGCCCTCCAGCCTGCGCACACCCGGTTTGCTGCGCTGGGATGGCCAGGTGCTGGAGCGCAGCTGGCTGCCCGGCCAACCCATGCAGGTTGCCAGACCACGGAACCCCGATTACTACCGGCAGGCACTGCGATTGCTGAGACGTATACATGCCGCTGGTGTCGCGCACAATGATCTTGCCAAGGAACCCAACTGGCTGGTGCTCGACGACGGTTCACCTGCGGTGCTGGATTTCCAGCTTGCCTGGTGCCCGCGCCGTCGCGGCAGGCTGTTTCGCCTGCTGGCGCGCGAGGATTTGCGTCATTTGCTAAAGCACAAGCGCTATTATTGCCCCGAGCGTCTCAGCAACCGGCAAAAATCGATCCTGGACACCCCGTCCTGGCTGACCCGCGCATGGATGGCCAGCGGCAAAAAGCTGTACTTGCTGATTACCCGCAAAGTCCTGAAATGGCGCGATCGCGAGGGTGCCGGAGATCGACATCTGTAGACCACCCCGGTTTTTTCTTGCTGTATTATTGAGCCAATACCAATCACTCTGGATTAACAAACGTGAAAATTTGCCACTCTCACAATCTGGTTGCCGACAAAAAAGATGAACCGAAATCCTATGGCCTTCGTGTGAGCCTGCCTGCGCAGGACACATTCAGACTGGTGTTGGGCGGGGACTGGGAGAAATTCCACTGGTTCGATAGCGAATCAGACCGCGACACCCAAATGGATGATATGCGCCGTCAACACGAGTACTCACGCGCCGGCGATCGGCCGACGATAGTACTCGCAAAAGTACGACGCGATGAATCGGGCAATATCGTAGCGGACTAGCGTGAGCGATCTTCTCGACAATTGCCCTGTTGTGCTCGACATTCGTGTTGCATGGGGTGATATGGATGCGCTGGGCCACGTCAACAATGCACGCTATTTTTCATATTTTGAATCGGCGCGGCTGGCTTATTTCGAACAAATCGGTTTTATGAACATGATGGCTGAAACCGGCATCGGACCCATACTCGCATCGACGAGCTGCCGGTTTCGTGCGCCCATAAAACACCCGGATACCCTTGCGGTTGGCGCCAGGATCAGCGATATCAGCAATGACCGGTTTACCATGCAATACCTGATCGAAAGCCAGAGCCTTGGACAGCTTGCGGCCGAGGGCGAAGGTCTTGTCGTATGCTTTGATTACACAAACCACTGCAAAACGGAGTTGCCGGAAGCGTTGGTGGAAAAAATTCGCGCGATCGAATCGAACGGCTAACCGCCGACGCGATCAAAACCAGGCATGATGGCGATCGCGAAAAAATATCCCTTGCCTGTGTCCGCGCTGACGATCTGGCTTTTGATATTTGATTGTGCCATTGCAGACGAACCCGATGAAAACACATCGCTGTCGGTAGTCACCGTTACCGCATCACGCCAGGATCAGGCGCTCGCCGATGTACCAAACAGCATTGGCATCGTGTCTCGGCAGGACCGCGTTATCGTCGGACCGACACACCCGAATGAAAGCTTTTTTCGCTCACCGGGAACCTGGATCAGCCGCGGCAGCGGTCAGGAAAGCCTTACCGCAATTCGCTCACCGGTTTTGACCGGCCCCGGTGCCTGCGGCGCGTTCCAGTACATGGAGAACAATGTACCGATACGCCCGGCCGGCTTTTGCAATGTCAATGAACTGTTTGAGATCGATACCGAGCAGGCGCAGCGCATCGAGGTACTGCGTGGACCGGGGACTGCATACCAGGGCTCAAACGCCATGCACGGCGCGATCAACGTGATCCAGCCGTCATCAACAAGCAAACCAGCAAAGGCTGCGTCCATCGAAGCCGGCCCCGATGACTACTACCGAATTCTTCTGGATGGATCAAACCGGGATGGCAATCATGGAGTCAGGATCATGACCAGCCTCACCCACGATGGTGGCTGGCGCGATAACAGCGGATTCGATGAACAAAAGCTCTATCTGGGCTACCAGACCGATACACGCAAGCCGGCAAGCGGGTTTACATTCAGCGCCACCAATCTCAACCAGGAAACCGCAGGATTCATTTTTGGCAAGGATGCATACAAGGACAGCTCTGCAAAAAAGGAAAATCCAAACCCCGAAGCCTACCGCGATGCCGATGCACAACGCCTGGTCGGCGCCTGGGATTATGACTGGGCAGGGGGTGTCACCGATATACGCGCTTACCTCAGGCGCTCCAGGATGGAGTTTTTACAGCATTTTCTCCCCGGTCAGCCAACCGAGGAGAATGGCCAGAACAGCGCGGGCACGATGATCAGCCATACACTGCCGATATCCTCCGGTGCCCGGCTGGATATTGGCCTGGATCTGGAATTCAGCGATGGCTTTCTGGATGAAACCCAGGCGCGCCCGATCACAAACGGATCGGCGTTTCTCATGGAAACAAGACCGGCCGGCAAACACTATGACTACGATGTCGATACAGTCATGGGCGCATTGTTCGCCGGTTACAGCTTTGATGCCTTGCCCGGTCTCAATTTCTCTGCAGCCGGTCGCCTGGAATATCTCGAATACGATTACGACAACAATATGATTGATGGCAATACCCGGGATGACGGTACTGCATGCGGTTTTGGCGGCTGCCTGTTCAATAGGCCCGCCGACAGAACCGATTCATTTACGAATTTTGCGCCCAAGATCGGTGCCGTCTGGTCATTTTCAGAACAAGCCGTCGTTTATGCCAATCTCTCGCGTGGTTTTCGTGTTCCACAAGCGACCGAGCTGTATCGCCTGCAGCGCCAGCAAAACTCTGCGGATATCGATTCGGAAGAACTCGATAGCCTGGAGATAGGCACGCGTGGCCAGTGGCAGGCACTCGCTTATGACATCGCTGTTTATTACGCAAAAAAAAGAAATTTTATTTTTCGTGATTCGAACGGGTTCAATGTCGACGATGGCAAAACCCGTCACCGTGGCATCGAATACTCATTGTCCCTGGATCTCGCGCCCGGGTTCGCGTTAAAAACCGACGGCAGTTATGCGCGCCATAGCTATGATTTCACGCGTAGCGACCCCGGTGGTGAACCGATTGTTTCGGGCGATGACGTCGATACCGCCCCACGCAGTATTGCGAGCACGCGGTTTGAATGGAATCGCGGCAAATACTTTGGTGAAGCCGAATGGCTGCACATGGGTAAGTATTATCTCGATGGGGCAAACGAGCACAATTACAATGGCCATGATTTGTTCAACATGCGTTTTGGCCGTCGAATATCCCGCCGCCTCGAGTTGATCATCCGGGTGAACAATCTGACCGATCGGTCCTATGCCGAGCGTGCAGATTTTGCATTTGGCAGTTATCGCTACCTGCCCGGGCGAGATCGCAGTGTATTTTTCGAAGTCCACGGCGAGAGCTGATATTCTTGCTTTTCTTTTTTTCGGAGTGCTTTGGAAATGACGGATCCTGTGTTGACGCCACCGGCAGGCGGCGAGAAAATTACTATAGAAAACGGCAAGTTACAGGTGCCTGGGAACCCAATCGTCCCGTTTATCGAGGGCGATGGCACCGGTCCCGATATCTGGCGTGCCACGGTGCGGGTCCTGGATTCGGCTGTGGAAAAAGCCTATGGCGGTGATCGCAAGATTCACTGGATGGAGATTTTCGCCGGGGAAAAAGCATACAAAAAGTTCGACAGCTGGCTACCGGATGCCAGCGTTGACGCCTGCCGCGATTATCTCGTATCCATCAAGGGTCCACTGACTACACCCATCGGGGGCGGCATTCGTTCACTGAATGTAGCGCTGCGCCAGATGCTGGATCTATATGTCTGCCTGAGACCCGTGCGCTGGTTCGAGGGCGTACCCTCCCCCGTCCGCTACCCGGAAAAAGTCGATATGGTGATATTCCGGGAGAACACTGAAGACATCTATGCCGGTATCGAGTTCGAGGATGGCAGCGAAGATTTGGCAAGGTTCCTGGAACTGTTCAAACAAGCGTTCCCGGATCGTTATAAAAAAATTCGTTTCCCCGATTCAACGGGTATTGGCATCAAACCGGTTTCCCGGGAAG
>CBDUSC010000201.1:0-4321 GCA_965369735.1 uncultured bacterium | reverse complement strand
ATGAGATCAGCGATGATGACGTGGTTTTCAATGACCACGGGGTGACGATCGTGGTGGACCGCGCCAGTCTTGAGTACATAGACGGCACTGAGGTCGACTTCGTGAAGCAGGGCCTGAGCGAGGCATTCCGGTTCCGCAACCCCAATACCAGCGGTGAGTGTGGCTGCGGCGAGAGTTTTAGCATCTGAGCGATATAAACCCCTTGTTTTGCAGGGGTTTTCCGACGCCAACGATTGCTCCAACGGTGGCTGCCGGGTAAGATACGCGGCCACATATCCCGAAAATGATCAGACGGAACCCGCGCTTTTCGCGGGTTTTGCGTGTTTACTTTTTATTTTTTGATCGAGAGGTTGTAATGGCGATTGAACGCACGATTTCAATTATCAAACCCGATGGCGTTGAAAAAAATCTTATTGGCGAGATATGTCGGCGATTTGAGCAAAATGGATTGCAGATTATTGCAGCGCAAATGATGCACCTGAGCAAAGAACAGGCAGAGCAGTTCTATGCGGTGCACAAGCAAAGACCGTTTTACGATGACCTGGTCGCCTATATGACATCGGGGCCGGTCATGGTCCAGGTGCTGGAAGGTGAGAACGCAGTCGACGCCAACCGTGACATCATGGGTGCCACAAACCCGGCCGAAGCAGCACCGGGTACGATACGCGCGGATTTCGCGGCCAGTATCGAGGAAAACGTGGTGCATGGATCGGATGCTCCGGAAACCGCGGCCGAGGAAATCAGTTTCTTTTTTGGAGCCAATGAACTCTGTCCGCGCACGCGCGGCTAGTTGTTTTCAGGCAAGCGAACATGGCGCAGGAAAAGGTCAATTTGCTCGGTCTCGATCAAGCCGGGCTCGAGTCATTTTTTGCCGAGTTGGGCGAAAAACCTTTTCGTGCGCGTCAGATTATGAAATGGATATACCGGCGCCATATCGATGACTTTGACGGGATGACCGACCTGAGCAAGGATCTTCGGGCACGGCTGTCTGATATTGCCGAAGTTCGGGTTCCTGAAATCGTCACTGAGCAGCGCTCGGTCGATGGCACCATCAAGTGGATGCTGCGCATGGATCAGGCGCAGGGTATCGAGACGGTGTTCATCCCCGAGCAAAACCGCGGCACTTTGTGTATCTCGAGCCAGGTTGGTTGTGTGCTCGATTGCGCGTTTTGTGCCACAGGTCACCAGGGTTTCAACCGTAACCTGAGCACTGCCGAGATCATCGGCCAGGTATGGCTGGCCAATCGCGAACTGGGTTATAGCCCGGATGGCGACCGGATTATCACCAATGTGGTGCTCATGGGCATGGGTGAACCGTTGGCAAATTATCGGCAGGTTGTACCCGCGCTGCGCATTCTTATCGATGACTTTGGTTTTGAGTTGTCGCGCCGGCGGGTGACACTGAGTACGTCCGGGCTGGTGCCACAGATCGAGCGTCTTGGCGAGGAGTGTAATGTCGCTCTGGCGGTGTCGCTGCATGCACCCGATGATGCATTGCGTGATGAGCTGGTACCCATCAATCGCCGGCATCCAATAGGCGAATTGCTGGAATCCTGCTGGCGGTACGCCGGGAAACACAGCAACCGGCAGATTACCTTCGAATACGTCATGCTGGATGGCGTCAATGACAAGCCGGAACACGCACGGCAGCTAGTCAAATTGCTGCGCAATCACCCGGCAAAGGTCAACCTGATCCCGTTCAACCCGTTCCCCGGTACGGAATTTTCACGCTCGCCGGCGGCCAATATCGACAAGTTCAGGCACATACTGTCATCTAGCGGTATTATTGCGATTACGCGGAAAACCCGCGGTGAGGACATCGATGCAGCCTGCGGGCAGCTCGCGGGTCGGGTGCGCGATCGAACCCGAATCAGGCTTGGGAAAAAACTTGTCAGAGTAGCGGTGCACAGATGAAGCGAATGAGTCAGTTTGTCGCTGTAATGATCGGGGTGATTATCATACCGATGATCCTGTCGGCATGTATCACGACGACCACCGGCAATCCCGAACCTGAAACGTCGATGGAAGATGCGGCGGTGTTCAATACAGAGCTGGGGCGCAATTACATACAACAGGGTAGATACGATATTGCCATGGACCGGCTGCAGCGCGCGGTGAAGCAGAATCCAAGTAGCCCGATCACCCATTCAACCATTGCATTTTTGTACAGTATGATTGGTAAACCGGATGAAGCGGATGCACATTATCGGACCGCGCTAAAGCTGGATCCGGATGATTCGCTCACGCTCAATGCCTACGGAGTGTTTCTGTGCCGCGAAAATCAGCCGCTCAAAGCAATGAAATATTTCGATGCAGCGGTGCAGGACCGCCTGTATCGCACGCCGGAAATCGCATATGCGAATGCTGGTCGCTGCGCGCGCAGCATGAAAGATAACGAACAGGCCGATCAATATTATCGCGCTGCGCTGGCGGTGAATCCGGCGTATTGCGATGCGCTGTGGCAGCTTGCTGATCTCAATCAGGTTGAAACACGATCATTGCAGGCGCGCGCCTTTTTGCAAAGGTATCTCGATACCCCATGCAATGCCGGGCCGGAAACACTGTGGCTGGGCATCAATATCGAGCGCGAACTCGGTGATCTGAGAGCTGTTGCCGATTACACCGCCCGACTGAAAAAAGATTACCCTGAGTCGGTGCAGATGAAACAGTTGCTGGAGTCGGAGAAGAATGCGGGATGACAGCGACACCAGCCCGGCGGAAAATAATCAGGAGCCGGGGATAGGTGAACGCCTGACGCATGCTCGCGAGTCACGCGGGTTGACCATCGATGCTGCCGCGCAGGATCTGCACGTGGATCCATCGGTACTGAGGGCGCTGGAAAACGAAGACTTCGAGGCATTGGGTGCGCCTGTATTCGCAAAAGGCCATATGCGCAAATACGGGGTACTGCTCGGGCTGCCCGTTGACGATCTTCTGCTCGATTACTACACCAAACACGAACCCAAAGAAGTGCCGCTACAGGCTTCGGATTTCGTGCAGATCGCGCGTACGGAAAAAAAAGGCCAGTGGTTTGCCATTGCGTTTGCGATTACCGCACTTGTTGCGCTTGCAGTACTGGTTGCCTGGCTATACAAAAAAACTGATGTCGCAGAATCTGACATCGGGGCCGCCGCGCAGGTAGTGGAACCCGTTACGGTACCGGTCAGTTCGCTTCAACCCCGGCCAGATGAAGCGGATAACGACGAGCAGGTCCCGGCCGGCGAGACCGGATCGGTGGCCCTGGCCTTGCCACCGGATCAAAATACCGAACCCCTGGAACTCAGCGCAACCGGGGCCGAGGTAACCCAGAACCAAAACCAGGACAATGCTGCTGCGACAGAACCCGCCACTGACGACAGCACCGTGGTTATCGATGATGCCGCAACGGCCGGGCCCGTTTCGGAACCCGCGGCGCCACCGATCAATGTTGTTTTTGAATTTGAACAGGATTCCTGGGTCGAGTTATACGATGCTAACCGTCAACGGCTGATTTATGATCTGGGTCGGGCCGACAGTCGGCGGTCCGTGAGCGCCGAGCCACCGATACAGATATTTCTGGGTAACGCCGTCGGCGTGACCCTGACGGTGGATGGGCGTCCTTACGAAATTCAATCTCGCGACATACGCGGACAAACGGCGCGCTTTACGCTCGGCACGCCCTGAACGGAGGCATCGTATTGGGTCAGGACATCAGACCAGTCCGTGGCATGAATGACATACTGCCCGACCAGACGCCTGTCTGGCAGCATGTCGAGGCTACGCTGCGCGAGATCCTGGCGGCCTACGGTTACCGGGAGCTGCGGCTACCGCTGCTCGAACGTACCGAGTTGTTCAAGCGATCCATCGGTGAGCAGACCGACATCGTCGAAAAGGAAATGTACAGCTTTGTCGATCGCAGTGGTGACAGCCTGACTCTGCGCCCCGAAGCCACGGCCGGTGTGGTTCGCGCCGGAATCAGTAACGGCTTGCTGCACAACCAGCAGCAACGCTTCTGGACCATGGGTCCGATGTTTCGATATGAGCGTCCGCAAAAGGGACGCTACCGGCAGTTCCATCAACTGGATGTGGAAGCACTGGGGTATGCAGGCCCGGATGTGGATGCAGAGCTTGTCCTGATGGGTGCCCGGCTGTGGAAAGCCCTGGGGATAGAAGGGCTGAGACTGGAAATCAACTCACTGGGCACAGCCGTATCACGCCGCGCATACAGAGATAAACTCGTTGAGTTCTTCACTGCCCACCGCGATCAGCTGGATGAAGACAGCGAGCGGCGTCTGGAGAGCAATCCGCTCAGAATCCTGGATAGCAAGAACCCTGATTTACA
>CBDUSC010000200.1:0-4328 GCA_965369735.1 uncultured bacterium | reverse complement strand
AGCCCCCCCAGGGAGGCCATTTCGACCAGTGAATTGATTTCATCTTCCACGATTTTCGGATCGATGATCGTCAGCAGCGGGAACTGGCTGCGGAACACATCCCAACCGCTGAAAACAGTGCGATAGGTAAAGTCCTTCGTCTGGTGGATTTGCTTGTCGCCGCCCAGATACCGACCGTCCACATCCGAGAAGGCTCGCGGGTCGATCTTCATGTGATACATCGCCGTATAGAAAATAGTCTTTTCGCGTTCGGTGGCTCCGTTCACATCCAGCCCGGAAGCCGCAACCCGCCAGAGATCCTGGGAATCCGCTTTAACCTTATTAAAATCCCAATGGGCCAGATCGGTATCCAGATTCAGTTTGGCGTTTTCCATACTCACAAAGGAAATGCCGGCTTTGACCTGAATGCCGAAGACGATGCGGATTGGAGCGACACAACGTATGTACGCCAGGAATTGCAACGCGATTTCGACGTCATCATGCGTTTCTGGAACAGCCAAAAACCCACCATCGCCGCCGTGCATGGCTATTGTCTTGGCGGTGCCATGGAAATGGCAATCGCATGCGATATTACGATTGCAGCAAGCGGTACCCGGTTTGGCGCACCGGAAGCAAAAATAGGCAGCGGCATCGTGGCCCTGCTCCTGCCCTGGATGATCGGGCCAAAGCAGGCCAAGGAATTGCTGTTTACCGGTGATGACCGCGTGACGGCCGAGCGCGCGCTTGCGCTCGGTCTGATCAACCGCATCACAGACGATCTGCATTACCTGGACGAAAGCATGAATCTTGCGCGCACGATTGCAGGAAACGACCCTGTTTCCGTCCGGTTGACCAAAATGGCAATCAACCGCAGCCTGGATATCGCCGGCATGTCCGATGCGTTGACCCAGGCACTGGAGATCGATGTCGAAATCGAAACCAGCGAATTAAAGGGTGACAAGTGAGTAACAAGGAAGCAGCAGCATTTATCAAGGAATATCCCGATACAAGAGGCATTGATCTTCTGGCGCCCGATATCAGCGGCATACTGCGCGGCAAGCGTATTGGAATGGCGGACCTCGAGACTGCATTTGAGCCCGGTATCAATTACCCGAACTCAACGGTGTTGCTGGACGTACGTGGAAATATCGTCGAGAGCGTTGTTTTTGGACATGTCGATGGCGACCCGGATGGCTGGGCGCCCATTGTGCCGGGAACGCTAAAACCGGTCACATGGTTGAAACACCCGATCGGACAGGCGCTTATCAGACCAAAAGGCCTGGATGGCCAGCCGTTTTTTGCCGACCCGCGTACTGCGCTGGCAAGCGCATTAAAACCGCTGACCGATATGGGTCTGACACCGGTTGCGGCAACGGAGCTGGAGTTCTACCTGATCGAAGAAGGTGATGGTGCCACGCCCCGGCTAAAACTCGGCTGTGTACCCGGCACATCATTACCCCAAACCGGCATGCAGTTCGGAACATTCGATGAGCTTCATGAACTCGAGGATTTTATTGCGGACATCGACAACGCCTGTCGTGCCCAGGGCATACCGGCCAGCTCTGCATTATCAGAGTATTCGCCAGGCCAGTTTGAAATCAATCTGAAACATTGCGACGACATCGAGCGCGCATGCGATTACGGTGTATTGCTAAAGCGGGTCATAAAAGGTGTTGCGGTAAATCACGGCTTTGCCGCCAGTTTCATGGCCAAACCATTCGGGGAAATCACAGGTTGTGGTTTGCATATTCATGTCAGTCTGCTCGACAAAAGCGGCAAAAACATATTTTCGCCAACATCAAAACAATCGGAGCTGGCGTTTTCAGACAAGCTGAAGCATGCGGTGGGTGGTTTGAAAGAAACCATGCACGAAGGCATGGCGATCTTTGCACCGAACGCAAATTCCTATCGCCGGTTCGCGCCAGGATTTTTTGCACCCGTATCTCCCGCCTGGGGTGTAAACCATCGTGGCGTCTCGCTACGTGTGCCGTTCTCCAACAAGGAAAATGCGCGTATTGAGCACAGGACGGCCGGCGCGGATGCAAACCCATATCTCGTTGCTGCGGCGATTCTTGCTGGTATTCACCACGGATTGAGCAACAGATGCGACCCCGGTCGAATGATCAAGGCAGGTGAAAAATTTGAACCCAAGGTCGAACTGCCAGTTCGCTGGGACTACGCGCTGAACGCCTTTGAGAAGGCCAGGGTGCTGCCGCAATACCTTGGCAACGAATTCTGCGACGTCTTTGCCAAGTGCAAGCGTGATGAATCCGAGCGGTACCATGCGCAAGTTACCAATCGCGATTACGAATGGTATTTGAAACTTATTTGAGATTTTTTTGAATCAGCTGCCTGTTCATTTCTGACAGCTTGCCCGGCCCTGGTGCACGCCTCAGTCGTGCAGCAGGCACGCGCTCGCGCACCCAGTCCTGGAACCCTTTTACGATCACTTCTTTGCTCGACAATATGCCCCGCTCATAACTGCTGGATTGCAGGCCGCCCTGCACGGACAAAGTCAGATTGCTGTCCTCGTTTTGTACACGGCTGTTGATCCGTTGATTTAAATACCTTATGGCCCGCGCTTCGCGACTGGCGTCTGCATACCCGTAGTACCGTGATCGCAACACGCTGCGCCCCGGTCCCAGTGGGACAACATGGAAAAAATCGAGATTCTCCGGGAATACATCGAAATAGACACCAGGAAATAGCCCGAAATACGTCCATCGGCGCCGCATCTCCTCAGGCAAATGCTCGTACACCGGCAACAGTGCTGCGTATTTTTCAGCGCTCCAGTTACTGTGCGGATTTTCGCGTATTTTGTGGCTCAAACGCATAACGCCGCTGGGATGACTCTCGCGCTCATAGTCACGCTCCATCAGCGCGGCCAGGCCTTTGTGACCGGTTGGAAAATGATAGTCCTCGACATAATTCTCGACAATATTTTTCCAGTCGATTTCCTGCACTTCTTCCCACAACCCGCTTTGCGCAGACATCTTTTCGGTACGGTATTTGGCAAACTCGTCGGCATAGGGCTCCATCAACTGCGCAACAGAGGAACCACCCGATACGAACCGGATAAAGACAAAGCCCGCATAGATCTCCAGATCGATGGTTGCCAGACCGAGCTTGTCCTGCTCAACTTTTTCGAAGAGATTCTTCTGACTGACCGCCCGGTTGCTGCCATCCAGTTCGTAGGTCCAGCCATGGTATGGACAAAGGATAACGCCATCGCAATGACCGCTTTGACCCTGAACTACAGCGTGCGCGCGATGCCGGCATACATTGTGAAACGCACGCACTTCACCATCTTTGCCGCGTATGACAAACGCGCGTTCGGACAAAAAATCAAAAGTCTCAAAATCACCTGGCTCGGCAATATCGTTTACATGGCATACAAACTGCCATGCGGGTAGATGTATGGCCTGCGTTTCGAGATCAAAGAACTCCTGGCTGTCATAAACCCAGGATGGCAATGTATAAATGACACCGTCGTCCTCCGTCGTTACCAGATCCAGATTTTTCGCAAGCAATGGTTGCGACTGACCATTACCCGAAAACTGACCCGGGAAAATGCTTTGAAGATAGGACTTGCATAATTTACGCGCGGCTTTGCGATCAAATTTTTTACCCACGAATAACATGTCCTGCCAGAGGTTTTCAATCATGCCCATCAAGCCAAATGCGATTGCCCTTGCATCCACATCGCGTGCGTCGCCGGCTTCATCGGCAAGGCGAATGCACAATTCGATAACGATCCGCTCATTGGTCGCTTCCCGATCGCCCTGAATTTTCTGGTAGTCCTTGCGTGCGGATGCTTCGGAGAGAAACCCGTACCAGACAGCCAGTCTGCGAGCATCTGTCAGCCTTGATTCAAAGCAGACATCGATGAATGCCAAAAGCTTCGATCGGGGATCGTCGTCAGCTTCGGCCAATGCAGTTGCCACGGTACGCTGAAACTCCTCCGTGACATGCTGGAGGGTTGCAAGCAAAAGGGCCTGCTTGCCGTCGAAATGGAAATTCACCGAGCCGGCCGTGAGACCCGCTTCGGCGGCAATTTTCGCCAGCGTCAGATTCGACATGCCGTAATCGGCTATGGCCGACATCGTCGCTTCGATCAGGTGCTGTTTGCGCAGCGGTTTCAGTTTCTGGCTGATTTCGGTTTTTGATCGCGCCATTCACGTAGCCTGTAACGAAATTTTACACTATATTTTACAATAACTTACGACATTATTCAACAATCATTCAGTTTTCTGAATGATCATGTAAGTCATTGAGTAAACGCGGTACCATCGGGGACAAGCGCTATTGTCGTCAGACGCGCAGACACGAGGAGCATTTATGGAGACCCG
>CBDUSC010000199.1:0-4332 GCA_965369735.1 uncultured bacterium | reverse complement strand
GACTGGAAAGCCCCGCATCGCGGGGCTTTCTTTTTTTCGGGGTGCGTGTCAGATTGCCCGCGTGACCCCGCATATACCCAACACGATCGATCTGGATGAATCGTTGCGCGAGACAGTCGAGAGCGGGTGGTCGGCGTTTGCAGCAGAACACCCGCAGCTTGCCAGTCGGTGCCTGGCCAATGAATCAATAGCGTCCAGCATTGCCCGGGTCTGGGCATGCAGTGAGTTTGTTCATACCAGCTGTCTGCGCTGGCCGGGCTTGTTCACGGAGCTCCTGGATGGCGATCAATTTGGGCAATCGTATGTCACTGCGAATCGTCAGTTGCGGCTTCTGGACAATCTTGCGCAGCAGCTGGCAGCCGATGCTGATTCAGCGCCGGCATTGCTCAGACGATATCGGCGCCGCGAAACCATGCGCATCGCCTGGCGCGATCTGGCTGGCTGGTCCTGCCTTGATGAAACGCTTGGGGATCTGTCTGCCTTGGCCGATGGGCTGGTGCAGACGGCCTGCGACCAGGCGACCAGGGATCTTGAGCCGCGATACGGGTTGTCGCTGGATCGCGCCGGCAAGGTGCAACCCATGATCGTTCTGGGCATGGGCAAGCTTGGCGGTGGAGAATTGAATTTCTCATCGGATATCGATCTCGTTTTTGTCTATCCGGATGCCGGTAACACGTCGGGCCCAAAAAAAATTCCCAATGAAACGTATTTCACCCGACTGGGTCGCCGGATGATCGAACTGCTGGACAAGGTGACCGACGACGGGTTTGTTTACCGGGTCGACATGCGTCTGCGACCATTTGGCGAGGCAGGTCCGTTGGCGCTGAATTTCGATTCCTTCGAAAATTATCTGCAGCAGCATGGCCGTAGCTGGGAACGATATGCTTATATCAAGGCGCGGGCACTGACCGGTCATGAACAGGCGGAACCGATGTTCAAAAACATCTTGCGCCCGTTTGTTTATCGAAAATACATCGACTTCGGCGTGTTCGAGTCATTGCGGGACATGAAGTCGATGATCGAGCAGGAAGTAGAGCGCCGTGATCTGGTCGGGAATATCAAGCTTGGCTCCGGTGGAATTCGCGAAATCGAATTCGTATCGCAGTCGTTGCAATTGATCCGCGGCGGCCGCCATCGCAAGCTACGCAGGCGATCGCTATTGTCATCGTTGCGCTGTCTGGCGGAGCTCAATTATTTGCCGACCGCCCACGCGACTGCGTTGCAAGATGCCTATATGTTTTTGCGCCAGCTCGAAAACCACATGCAGCAGATTCGAGATGAACAGACGCATGATATTCCCGATGATCCCATTGACAGGCAACGGCTGGTCGTGGCCATGGGTAGCGATCAGTGGGATGAATTGCAAAAAAACATAACCAGGCATCGCCAAACAGTAAACGCCATTTTCAATGAAATCGTATTCGGGCCGGAAACAGGTGACCCGGCAAGCTCGGATAGTGCCGGTATATCGGGAATCTGGGAGCATCGTGTCGATTCGGCTCAGGCGGCCGCAACTCTGTCCGTATTGGGGTTCAGCGAGGCGGGGAATGTTGTCGCAATCCTGGCCAATCTGAGGGACGGCTCACAATATCGGCAACTGGATACAAGTGGCCAGCGGCGGCTTGATCAACTGGTCCCGGCGCTGGTGCGTGCGGCAGCACATTGTGACGATCCAGCCTCCACCTTGATGCGTCTGGTCAGCATCGTCGAAGCCGTGGGTCGACGCAGCGCCTATTTTGCATTGCTGACCGAAAACCCCGCGGCGCTGAAAAGGCTGGTTGATCTCTGTGACAGGTCCGATTTTCTTAGCGGACAGATCGCCCGGCATCCACTATTGCTCGATGAACTGCTCGATAATGCAACTCTTGAAACACCGCCGCAGCGTGAGGACTTTGAACGTGAGCTGGCGAGTCGTATTGATGCGGTACGTGACGATGATGATGAAGCGCGTATAGACGTTTTGCACCAGTTTCAGCGTGCCGCGGTATTTCGGGTCGCGGTTGCCGATCTGCATGACCGGTTGCCATTGATGAAAGTCAGCGATCGCCTGACGGATATTGCTGAGCTTGTACTGGATAAGACACTGGAGATCGCGCGCGCAAATCTATTGAAACGCCACGGTCGACCAGGATGTACAGTCGACGGCATCGCGCGTGACACAGGTTTTGCAATCATTGCATACGGCAAGCTGGGTGGTCTGGAGTTGGGTTATGGCTCGGATCTCGACGTCGTATTTCTGCATGATTCCTGTGGTGAGGCGCAACATACCGACGGGCCGTCTGTCATCGACAATTCGGTGTTTTACAGCAGGCTGGCACGGCGAATCGTCAATCTCCTGAGCATCCAGACGGGATCCGGTGGGCTGTACGATGTCGATATGCGATTGAGACCCAGCGGAAACAAAGGCTTGCTGGTCAGCAGCATCCCGGCGTTCGAGCAGTATCAGCTCAACGAGGCGTGGGTATGGGAGCATCAGGCGTTGTTGCGTGCCCGTGCGGTAGCGGGCGATGAATCTGTGTTCGTGGCATTCGACAAGGTACGGAAAAAGATTTTGAGTTTTCCTGGAGTGGATAAATCGCAGCTCAGGTCTGAGGTTCGCAAGATGCGTGAACGCATGCGCACGGAACTGGGCTCGCAGGGAAACGGCTTTGATCTGAAACAGGGCGAGGGGGGTATTGCCGATATCGAATTCATGGTGCAGTTTCTGGTGCTTGAGTCGGCGCCACAAAATCATGCGTTATTGCAATACACCGACAATATTCGTCAGCTCGAAGGATTGGCAGAGCATGGCTGTCTCGATCACGACACAGCAAACAAGCTGACCGATGCATATCGCAACTACCGTCGGCGGCTGCATCATCTGAGTCTGGAGGGGGGCGATCAGCATGTGGGCGATCTTGAATTCATTGAATTGCGTGATATGGTGCGGAGCGCATGGCAACGGATCATGCAGCCCGAACTGCTATAATCCATCCGAATTTTTCTACCGGGGCATACTGTGAACGATACACGCCGCAGCGTTGAAGACGAGCCATTGCAGCCAAACGCAGAAAATCATTATGATGTGAAGCATGGCGATCTTCCCCTGAGTTGCCCCATGCCTGGAATGTCGTTGTGGAACTCTCACCCGAAGGTATACATACCGGTAGAGGATACCGGGGAAGCAATTTGTCCCTATTGCGGTGCGCGCTACACCCTGAATGATGGATCTGCGTAAGTCTGGCGCGGCAGTGGACTGGCGGAGGCACTTTTTCTACTGGATGCTCCCGTCGCTGATCGTCCTGATCTACATTGCGATGTATTTCTCCGGCCAGTCCTGGCTCAGAAATCTTGTGGCATCACCGGCAAACCGCGAATTCGGTTTGCTCGAGAACACCCAGAATTTGATCATCCTGGCAACTGCCGGTGTTGCGGTCGCAGGGTTTCGCCGCGTGCAGGGTCAGATGGGGCGCGCATTGTTTCTGCTTGTAGCACTGTGCAGTATCGGGCTGTTGCTCGAGGAAATCGATTATGGCCTGCATTACTGGGAGCTTTTTGTCGGAATTCCGATTGACGAGGTTAGCGCCCGGCGTAATCTCCATAATTTCGGCGACCTGACCAATAGAATCAAACAGTTGTCGGATACGGTGATGATTCTGTTTTTCGTGCTGCTGCCGTTATTGTCGCGGCGCGTACCGGAAAAATGGCGTTTTTTCCTTCCGGAAAAATACGCTGCGCTGACAGCGGTATGCGCAGTTCTGATTTCAAAACTGGCGCATGGTTTTGCAGATGCGGGTTATTACACGGGCGGCCCGATCTCGCACAATATCTCCGAGTTTCGTGAAGTCTTCACGTATTACATTTGGTTGCTTTACTTCACAGAGCTGGTATTCCATCGTAGCTGGCGTTTCGGGCGCAGTGAATCGTCGAGATTGTCCTGAGTACCGGTCGGGTATGAGTCAATGAAGCCGATCTGCCATGTAAACCTGGCGCGCAGCTTTCGCGGTGGCGAACGGCAAACCGAGTTACTGATTCGCGGTCTTGCCGATCTCGGTGTAGCCCAGCGACTCGTGTTCCGCAGTGGAGCACCGTTGGGCGCCCGCGTTGCCGGTACCACCGGTCTGGAATGCATTCCGGTCGCCGGGCCGGCAAGCGGCTTGTTGTCCGCGATAAAAGCCACGAGCAATGTTGCGTTGATACACGCCCACGAAGGACGCGGCGTCTATGTGGGTCTGGTTCGTAACCTGCTTTCTGGCACGCCGTATGTCGTGACGCGCCGGGTGAGTAACTCTCCGGGCAAAGGATGGCTTACGCGCCTCGCATACCGCCGGGCCGCAGCTATTGTAACTGTGG
>CBDUSC010000198.1:0-4336 GCA_965369735.1 uncultured bacterium | reverse complement strand
GTCCATAAGCCAGGCCATTCGTGTCCAGATAAAAACATGGAGTAACAAGGTTGCCGATATGAGCACCGCAATAAAAATAGAACCAAGGGATTTGGCGGATATCGCATTTCAATTCACGTCAGCCGATATCTGGGATAAAAAATATCGCCTGAAAACGAAACACGGTGAAATCATCGATGCACGCATCGATGACACCTACAAACGTGTTGCACGAGCGATTGCAGATGTGGAAGCAGATGATGCGCGCGAACACTGGTATGAACAGTTTTTGTGGTCGTTGCGCAAAGGAGCGATACCGGCAGGACGCATCATGTCCAACGCTGGCGCAAAGGAACACAAGCCAGCTACATCGACGATCAATTGCACCGTATCGGGCACTATCGGCGATTCCATGACCGATATTCTGACCAAGGTCCATGAAGCCGGTCTGACGCTGAAGGCCGGTTGTGGCATCGGATACGAGTTTTCGACGTTGCGACCCAAGGGTGCGTATGTATCGGGTGCCGGCGCCTATACCAGCGGGCCGCTGTCCTTCATGGATATCTACGACAAAATGTGTTTCACCGTGTCATCCGCCGGTGGCCGTCGTGGTGCGCAAATGGGCACCTTCGATGTCGGTCACCCGGACGTGATGGACTTTATTCGCGTCAAGCGCGAAGACGGGCGCCTGCGGCAGTTCAATCTTTCGCTGCTGGTAACCGATGAATTCATCCAGGCGGTGCGGGATGACGCTGATTGGAAACTGGCATTCCCCGTCAGCCACTCCGAGGTCGAACGCGATGACCTGGACCTGAGCGACAGCGGTGAGTTTCTCTGGCGTGACTGGCCGGAGGACGGCGAGGACTATGTGCGCCGCAATGACGGCCTGGTTGCCTGCCAGATCTACAAGACCATACCTGCACGACGCATGTGGAACGTCATCATGTCATCCACATACGATTTTGCCGAACCTGGTTTTGTGCTTGTCGATCGGATCAATGAAATGAACAACAACTGGTGGACGGAAAACATCCGCGCCACCAATCCATGTGGTGAGCAGCCATTGCCGCCCTATGGATCGTGCTTGCTGGGTTCGGTGAATCTCACCAAATTCGTGATCGATCCATTTACAGAAAACGCGCGGTTTGACTGGGACGAGTTCCGCAAGGTGGTCGACGTTTTCACGCGTATGCTGGACAATGTTGTTGAAATCAATGGGTTACCGCTGGGCAAGCAACGCGAAGAGATTGTTCGCAAGCGTCGCCATGGCATGGGTTTCCTGGGTTTGGGCTCCGCCATCACCATGCTGACACAGGAGTACGGCAGCCCGGAGTCCGTGGAATTCAGCGAAAACATTGCGCGTGAGCTTGCACTGGCAGGCTGGAAAGCGGCGCTGGATCTGGCGCGCGAAAAAGGCCCGGCGGCGATTATGGATGAAGAGTTCACCATAACCGAGGAAATGCTGCGCAAGCGGCCGGAGATGGTCAGCGATGGCTGGCATGTCGGCGCGGTCATACCGGGTCGCGTTTTACATGCGCGATACAGCCGTTATATGCAGCGTATCGCTGAAATTGCCCCGGATCTGGTAGACGAGCTGGCGGAGACCGGCGCCCGGTTTACGCACCACAGTTCGATTGCGCCAACCGGAACCATATCCCTGTCACTGGCAAACAATGCAAGCAACGGTATCGAACCGAGTTTTGCGCACCATTACTTCCGAAATGTGATTCGCGAGGGCAAAAAAACCAAAGAAAAGGTTGATGTCTTTTCGTTCGAGTTGCTGGCTTATCGTGAAATCGTCAACCCGGATGCGATGCCCGATAGCACGGATCCGGAAACGGCATTACCGGAGTATTTCAGAACAGCTGACGACATATCGCCAAAGGGGCATGTGGATATCCAGGCGGCAGCGCAAATTTGGGTGGATTCCTCGATATCCAAAACGGCCAACGTGCCCACGGATTACGACTACGAAGATTTCAAGGACATCTATCTGTACGCCCATGAAAAAGGTCTCAAAGGTTGTACCACGTTCCGTTTCAACCCCGAGGCGTTCCTGGGCGTACTGGTGTAGGAACAGGATCTGAAAAACACCACGTATGTATTTACGCTGGATGACGGGTCCGAAATAGAACTAAAGGGCGACGAAGAGATTGAATACGACGGAGAGGTGCATACCGCAGCCAATCTGTTTGACGCCTTGAAAGAGGGTTATTACGGAAAGTTTTAACTCGTTTGGAATTCCAGGCTCCTACCTTGAAGGCGAATCCGGACAGGAGTACATGCTGAGCAGCAAAGGATTATTGGATTCGCCTTCTTTTTTTTAGCAAAGGATAAAGTTTGAATGTTGGTTTACTGGCTTAACTGGAAAAAGAACAAGGGTCAAAACCGGGTGCGATTTTGGGCGGGCCGTCAGCACTGGATAGATTCTGCCGAGGAATCAAAGGTTGGTGTCACTGATCAGAATACTCAATGGCATGAGACGCAGTCTGTTGACGGCTTGCTCAAACCAGACCAGTAAAACAGAATAAAAACAGGGTTCAAGAAATGACAAGTGTGAAGATTGACAAAAAAATCGTTAAGTATCGTGTCGACAAACCTGCCGAAGAAACCAGCAAATCAGATGCTGGCAAGACGCGTGAGTCAAGCGAAAACGGTGGTGCAAAAGTCATCCGCATGCACGAAAAGCTGGAGCGGCCACAGTCGCTCATAGGCGCGACATACAAGGTCAAGCCCCCGGTTGTCGATCATGCGATGTATGTGACCATCAACGACATCATTCTCAATGAAGGTACGCCGTATGAAAGCCGGCGGCCATTTGAGATTTTCATCAATACGAAAAACCTGGATCATTTCCAGTGGATCGTCGCGTTGACGCGGATTATTTCGGCGGTATTCCGCAAAGGCGGTGATGTCGCGTTTCTGGTCGAGGAACTCAAGGCTGTTTTTGATCCGCGAGGCGGCTACTGGCAGCCGGGGGGTCGGTATATGCCTTCGATCATTGCCGAGCTTGGATATGTCATCGAAAAGCATTTGCAGTTCATCGGCATGATCCCCAAGCCGGAACTGGATGAGCATCAGAAAAAACTGATCGAGGAAAAACGTCAGGAATATGAGGCAGGGTTGAAACAGAAGGATGCGTTTGTTGAATCCAGCTTTCCCCAGGGCGCCCAGTTATGCACCAAGTGCAATACGGCTGCGGCGGTGATGCGGGATGGCTGCAGGACCTGTCTGAATTGCGGGGATTCAAAGTGCGGTTAGGCTGAGGTCAATCGCTTTAATTTCAAGGCAGCTTCGGCTGCCTTTTTTTTTTATCATAAATCCCACAATATGGGATTTAGACCGTTCCCAGGTCCGTAATAAGAAAAATGTACACTCATAATCAGGATAAATCTGATCGTGGCGCTACGAAGCCAGTGATAGACTGCGCGTCATACAACGCCGGGGGGCGGTTTTTATCATGCGAGACAGCTCGTTTACTATTGGCATGGTTGCCAAACTGCTCGACATCAACGTCGAGACCATTCGTTATTACCAGCGTATCGGGTTGGTGGAAGAACCGTCCAAGGCGGGGAATCGCGTACGCCATTACGGCGAGGAAATCGTGAATCGCCTGTTTTTTATTCGTCGTGCGAAAAACCTCGGATTCACGCTCAGCGAAATCGGTGACATGCTGCGTTTTGGCCACAGCGGCTGTAACAAGGTGCGCAATCTGGTCGCTTTAAAGCTGAACGAAGTTTGTCAGGACATAACCCGGCTGCAGGATGTCCGCTCCAAACTGGCTGAGCTGGTTGAGATTTGCGATGGGACGCCGGCAGGCGGCAAATGCCGGATCATGGACAAGCTGCAGGCCGAGATCACGACTATCCAGTAGAGGCACAGCAATTCCTCACTGGCAAAGTGAATAGCGAAAAAAGCCGCGTGCATAGCATGCGGCTTTTTTTGTTTGGTACAGTAGACGCTTCGCCTTGTTGACGGGATGTTTTGTGCGTATCTCTCATTGCCAGCACACGGGCCAGCCGCTTTTACGGCGAGGTTCCCGGGCACGGTCCACCTGGTTGGTGGCGCTGGCCTGCGCTTGCATGATTTGTGTGCCGTGGCGCGCGGATGCGGAAGCGTTTCTCACGCTTAGCGACTACACGAAACTCAACGATACGCAGCAACGCGCGTACATTGCCGGGCTGGTTGACGGAATGTTGCTGATGTCCGAGGCCACCAATCTCAGTGGCAGGCGCTGGCTGCTCGACTGTATTCGCCAGCGCGCCATGGATCAGCTACACGAGATCTTTGATCAGTATATCGCTGAAAATCAGGATGTTGTCAGTTTTGCCGCGGCCGGTGAGTTTGCCATGGCGAT
>CBDUSC010000197.1:0-4381 GCA_965369735.1 uncultured bacterium | reverse complement strand
CTGTTGACCGATGTCGAATATATGGGCTTGCGCACCTGCGCATAACTCGCGGTATTTACGACCCGGTCGATGCTGTAGAACTTCAGGCAACGATCATCCCATGGCAAACCCGCAAACTCGACCAGGCGACGGCTCCAGGTTTCCACATCGTCGACGAGTTCGGCATATGGCAAATCCAGAATTGGCAGGCTCGAAACATCGCGCCAGTGGGCCATGAGCCTCATGTACTCATTGCAATAGGTGCCGATGTGGCTCAGATCGCGGCTGAAGGCCATACCCTTGCTGTTGAAATTCTGAAAATAGCAGGACAGGCCACTATCCAACAGATTCCTCTGGCAATGAATGACACGAGCATTCGGGAATACCAGTTCCATCAAGCCGATAAGTAAAAAGTTCGCGGGCAGTTTATCGGTAACGCAGCTAATGTCCGACTCGAGTTCACCCAGCGTGTCAAAGTATTGACTTGCCAGTTCATCAAGCTGCGCCGGTGAAATGGTGACCAGACAACCCGGATGATCATATGCGCTATTCAGGAATTCCCGCATATTGCGGGCCATGTGATACAGCTCGACACGTTCACCAGCAGCGTGTACCTGAGGATGACTTGCAAGTATTTGCTCGACCAGCGACGTACCGGAACGAGGCATTCCAACGATGAATACCGGTGTTTGTCGTTGCACCGACGAACGCGGCAACCCATCCAGCGTTTCCTTGTCGAAAAATTCAATAAATGCACTGATGCCGCGATGATGATCATCGGGATCAAAAGTACTCGGCACACAGGCATTTGCCTTGCGATATGCTTCAAACGCCGCATCAAAATTGCCAGCATTGTCGTGCAATTCACCCAGCGAGTAATAGACTGCCGGGGGAACCGCATCCTTGTCATCGGCCTGGTCGACAACCGATTCAACTATTTGCAATGCCTCATCGCTTCGATCCAGGCGGTGTAGCAGCCTGGCATAGGCAACCTGTATTTCCGGCGTCGCCCGGCCCGCATTGATCAGTGGCTCCAGGAGCGCCTGACCATTTTCATAGTCACCTTTTAGCTCCGCGATGGCAGTGATTCCGGATAACGCAACCGGGTGGCCCGGCATAATTCGCAAAGCCTCTTCGAACGCCTGCTGCGCTTCATCCATGCGTCTGCGGTCCTGGAAAAGCCAGCCCAGCGCGCTCCAGGCGTCTACATACGCGGGGTCACACTCCAGTGCCTTGCGGTAGCTTTGTTCCGCCTCATCATATTGCTGGCACACATGAAACACATCGCCAAGATTGGTCAGCCCCTGGGGATCGTCCGGGTGGCACTGCAGGCCTTTGTGAAATGATTCGATAGCGCTGTCAAAACGGCCGGTGTTGCTGAAAACCGTTGCCAGGTTGTGGTGCGCGCGAGCAAACGCCGGCTCCGCCGCGATGGCAGCGCGAAATGCGGTTTCAGCACCATCGTAATCCTTGCGCGCACGGCGGACGTGACCAAGATTATTTTGCATTTCCGCCGAGCCCGGCTCCAGCGCTACTGCTTTTCCAAATGCCTCTTCTGCCGCCTCAAAGTTGCGCATGTTATTCAGCGATCGTCCGAGTTCGTTCCAGCAACGGGCATCTTCCCTGACACCCAACGCATTCTCGTAGCAGCGAGTCGCCGATTCAAATTCACGGGCAAGGTGATACAGTCCACCAAGCTCAATCAGCGCATCGCGGTCATCCGGCTTGTTCCGAACACACTCCTCCCGTTCCCGAATCCGGTTTTGCAGCGCTGATACATCAGTCTGCAACAACCTTACTCCTCGTAACCAAAGTAGGCGATGTGCGGCCTCAGCGTATCCATGAAAGGCATGAAATGTTTTTTGTAACGATGCCATCGATATTTTGCGCGCTGATAAAGCGGCTCTGTAACCTGATGATAGCTGTTCGTGGCAATGCGCCCGCGGTTTTTTGCATGATGTGTGAATTCAACCACATCCGGATCCCATTCGACTCCTGCCAGGTTTAAAAGGCGGCGCACTGATGGTTCAAAGTTATCGAGCAAATCCTCATAACGAATCAAACGCGCATCAATGGACAGGACATCGACGTAGCGTCGCCACAGCGTCATCACTTTGTCGTATATCCTGACCGTATCCTCGAGCGTGAAAAAGTTGGCAAATGCATCGCTGGTATTGAATTGCTGCATATATGCGCTCAGGCAAACATCGCAGGGGTGGCGTACGGAAAACAGCACGCGCGCACCAGGGAACAATCTTTCGAGCAGACCTGCGTGAACAGTTCTGATTGGCATTTTGTCGACGACGACGATCCCGGCCTCTCTGTCAGCGTGCTCATCGACCATCTTGAAGTACATAATGCGCAGTGCTTCCAGGTCTTCGCTGCTGAGGTTTGCCAGGGAATCCGGATAACCTTCTTCACGATTTTTGAGATTTTGCTCAATCGCAAAAATCGTCGGTTTCTCTTCCAGGGTTCTTATGGATGGGTGCGCATTCAGTATGACATCGATCAGCGTTGTACCGGATCGCGGAAAACCGTATAGAAATACCGGCGCATTTGCTACGGGTTCTGACTGGCCTTTTTTCCATTGCGCAGCACTGATCTGATCAAAAAACCTTTGTAAGTCATCAATCTTTGCCAGGTATCGCTTTGGATCGACAGTCTGCAGTCGTTCATTTTTCCGGGCGTAGTGATTAGCCTGCGTAAAGTGATCAAAAGCCCTGTCGGCGTCTGACTCGCGGTCCAGGCACAGACCGAGTTCATAATGGATGTATTGCGCCAGCCGGTGATCGACTTCATCCAGATTGATGCACTCCAGCATTTTTGTCGCTTCCCCGATTTCCCCGCGCCTGCGCATCAGTTTTCCCGCTTCGAGAATCATGCGTGGATTTTCGGGTTCCAGTGCCAGGCCTTTTTGAATCGCTTCCCATGCATCGTCGACAAGGTTGGTATCTTCATACAATGCCGCGAGATCGGCATAGGCGCGACCAAGATTCGGATTCAGTCGTATTGCTTCCTTTATCGAGGTTATCGCCTCATCGGTGCGCCGCTGCTCATTTAATGCGACACCAAGATCAAGGTGGATATCGGGGTTTTCCGGATCCATTTTTATCGCGCGATTGTATGCCTTGACCGCATCATTCAGACGGCCAACCGTGTGCAGAGCAATACCCAGATTGACGGCACTAAGTACATCAGTGTTGTCGAGCTCAAGACTTCGTTCAAAGCACTGCACCGCATCGCCGGGCTTTTGCCTGCTCATGAGAATTGTTCCAAGATTGCGATGCGCGGAAGAAAAACTTGGATCAAGCTCAATTGCGGTTTCAAAACAACCAGCCGCACGATTCAGCTTGCCACGTGCGCGATATATATGACCAAGATTATTGTGCGCCTCGGGCAGACCCGGGTTGAGTTCGATTGCTCGAATAAAGGCTTCGGCTGCTTCGTCCAGACGCTGTTTGTTGTTCATTGCACGCCCGATATTGTTGTACGCGCCGGCAAAATTCGGATCGATTTCCAGTGCTTTGAAGTAACACTCAAGGGCAGCATCCAGATCGCCTCGAATCTGATAAACCTCACCAAGGTTGTTGTACCCCGTTGAAAACTTTGGCATGAGCTTCAATGCATGCTTGTAAACCTGCTCTGCCTCATCCAGTCGTTGGGTGGATTTGAGGATATTGCCCAGTGCATTGAAATATCCGGCATGCGTCGGGTTTACGGACAGCGCCTGGCGTATGACTCGCTCCGCGTCATCCATGTGACCGGTTTTTGCATCAATGTTGGCCAGCGCAAACATGGCATCCGCATGCGCCGGATCACCCTGTAGCACCGACAAATAGTGCCCTCTTGCCTGCTCCAGCTCGCCGCGCCGCAGACAAGCCTCGCCTTCCGCGAACTGCTGCGCAATATTGATCGTTTCATTCATTGTCGGTCGGGCTTTCCTTTTGAGCCATTATTGTCGGTTGAGGCCACCTGTGGCGGCCTGGAGCAAGAAACCCGCGAATTATCCGGGTTGCGGGCAATGATTCAAGACCATATGAACCAGATGGACCCGGAATTGTCCCATATTTCGTTCTCTTAAAGCCGCGATCGTTCCGTGTTAATCTCCAGTCCACACGGCATCCAGGGCAAAAAATGATCAGATTGTGGATATATGCAAGTGCCATACTGGCACTGACGCTGACAACCTCTCTACCGGCTGCAAGCCTGGCAGAATGCGCTGCGATCACTGATGATCAGCAACGTCTGGCTTGCTTTGACGAGGCTACGCGTGCCCCTGCGACGACCCCGCCAGAAGCAAAGGGAGCTGCCGAGGCAGTTGCCGCGCCAGCGCCTGTCGCGGCACCAGCACCAGCACCAGCCCAGGCAGCATCGCCCACGTCAGTACCGACCTCTTCGGCAT
>CBDUSC010000196.1:0-4387 GCA_965369735.1 uncultured bacterium | reverse complement strand
TATTTATACAGGCACCTGATTATGAACGAACTCACTCCAAGGCAATCTCAAATTCTTTATTTAATACAAAGAGTTATAGATGAAACAGGGATCCCGCCCACGCGTGCTGAAATCGCTGCCGAGCTGGGCTTCAAATCTGCCAATGCCGCTGAGGAGCATTTGCGCGCCTTGCAGCGCAAGGGTGCAATCGAATTGATCCCGGGGGCATCCAGGGGAATACGGCTAAAGGATTCGCTGCGCGAACAAATCGGTCTGCCGCTGATCGGCCGGGTAGCTGCCGGGCGACCGATATTGGCCCAGGAACATATCGAGGCGCGTTATCAGATCGATCCTGCATTATTCCACCCGCAGCCGCATTACCTGCTGCAAGTGCATGGCATGAGTATGAAAAACGCCGGGATTTTTGATGGAGATCTCGTTGCCGTGCATCGTACACCGGATGTTCGCAACAGCCAGATTGTGGTGGCGCGTCTCGAAGATGAGGTGACCGTCAAAAGATATCGCCAGGAAGGCAAGCTGGTCTGGTTGCTACCCGAGAACGAAGACTTTGCGCCCATCCGTGTTGATCTCAGTGAACAACCGCTGGTGATCGAAGGGGTGGTTGTCGGTGTCGTGCGCCGCGATGCCATTGGCCGCATGCTGCAATGAAGAGCTCACTTGCCCGCTTACTCAAAAATCCTCGTATCTGGCGGGGTCGCGAGAGTGGTGGGCAAAGCCGTCATCGGGGTATCACGACAGGCTTTGGCGATCTGGACCGGGAACTGGCCGGTGGTGGCTGGCCCCGGGCTGCGCTGACCGAAGTCATCAGCGAGCATCATGGTGTGGGAGAGTTGCGTCTGCTGATGCCGGCTCTGGCACGTCTTAGCCAGGCTCAGTCCAATCAGGAAGCGGGTGGCTGGGTTGCCTGGATTGCACCGCCATATCAGCCCTATGCCCCTGCGCTGGTAGCCAGGGGGCTGAATTTGTCCCGGGTACTGATGGTGCATACACGCGAAACCACCGATGCGTTGTGGGCAACCGAGCAGGCGCTGCGCTCGGGCACTTGCACGGCTGTACTTTCCTGGATTGCACAGGCTGATGAGCGGCGCCTGCGCCGTTTACAGCTTGCAGCCGAGGCCGGTAATGCGCTGGGGTTTCTGTTCCGGCCACCCGCAGTGCTGGCACAGACATCACCGGCAGCGTTGAGGATCGAGCTCAAACCGCAAGCGGATCAGCTGACAATTCAATTACACAAACAGCGTGGTGGCAGTCCGCTGACGCTGACGCTGCCCAAACTTGAATAATAACCATGCCAGGCTCATCGAAGTCGCTATCCCTGTTTTCGCGGGAGAGGGGGGAGACCCTGAAACCGGTACCACCGGTATATACCACTGCACCCGAAGCGGACCGCCTGTGGCTGGCTATCGATTTTCCCGCGCTGCCGCTGGAGGTATTTGCCGCAGCAGATGACCCGCGCCGGGCCATGGCAGTCGCAGAACGGAAAACATGTGTGCTGGCCTGTAACCAGGCGGCGCAAAAAACGGGTTTGCACCCGGGGTTATCGCTAAAAGCGGCTTATGCGCTGGCACCCGATCTTGTTGTACTGGAGCGCAGCCCGTATCGCGAACAGCGCGCGCTGGATGATCTGGCCGGCTGGGCGGAGCAATTTACATCCATCATCAGTTTTGAACCACCCGATGCACTGTTGCTGGAAGTCGGTGGCAGCCGGAGATTGTTTGGCGGTCTGGATGCTTTGTGCGCGCGTATCGCAGAGGGCCTCAAAAAACAGGGTTACAGCGTGCGTATGGCGGTGGCGCCAACCTCGCTTGCAGCATTGTGGCTGGCACGCAGCGATCAGTCGGAAATGATTGTGCAGCCGGCACAACTGGCCGCTGTGCTGGGTGCGTTATCCGTACAGTGCCTGCGATGCCCTGAACGCGTACAGGCGATGTTCGTCTCCATGGGCATCCGGCGTATCGCGGATTGCCTGCGTTTGCCGCGCGATGGTTTTGTACGTCGCTTTGGTTACACACGCATGGCGTTGCTGGATCGGGCATTGGGACGCCTGCCCGATCTGCGCGAAACGCGCAGTGTGCCGCCGCAGTTTGCTGCCGGGCTTGAATTGCCCGCAGAGGTATCGCTGGGCATACAGGGCCGGGAATTGTTATTGACCGGCATACAAAGATTGCTGGCACAACTCGGTAACTTTTTGCTGGTGCGACAATCCGCGACCCGGCGCCTGGATCTGAAACTGTTTCATCTTGCACATCCCTGCACGCAGCTGACACTGGAGTTATTGAGCCCGACCCGCGATCGCGAACACCTGCATGAGTTGTTGGGCGAACGGCTGGAGCGACTGGATCTGCCGGCTCCGGTCGTTTCCCTGTCACTGGCATGCGCGGATATCGTCGCAGCCAGTCATCACAACCAGGCGCTGTTTCCTTATCAGACCGGATGCGGGGATGCGCTGGTCGAACCGGGCCCGTTGCTGGAGCGGTTGCGGGCACGGCTGGGCCGGCGTGCGGTACATGCTTTGATAGTGCATGCCGAGCATCGTCCCGAACATGCCTGGCAACGGGAGGATCCCGGTACAACGGCTGCAGTGGCAGATGCGCAGGGCAGATATGCCTCGATCTATACGGCGGTCGATCTTGCGCGGTACCGTGAACGTCCCTTGTGGTTGTTGCCGGAGCCGTTTCGCTTGTCCCAGCAACAGGGTTGGCCGCAATATCGCGGCCGCTTGTTGATACACCGCGGACCGGAACGTCTCGAGACCGGCTGGTGGAATAATGCAGATATCAGTCGTGATTACTATATCGTCAGCAACCCCCAATCCGTACGCCTGTGGATATTTCGTGAACGCCGCGATCAGCGGCAATGGTTTTTGCACGGCCTGTTCGGGTGACTGCAGATATGTCTGCCTGTTGTGCCGGGTTTGCCGAGCTGCATTGTCTTAGTAATTTCACATTCCTGCGCGGGGCCTCGCATGCCGAGGAGTTGATAGCGCGCGCCAAGGTCCTGGGTTACAGCGCAATAGCCATCACCGATGAATGCAGCGTGTCAGGTGTCGTGCGCGCTCATGCCGCAGCAAAAGAGCATGGCCTGAAGCTCATCATCGGCAGCGAGTTTTTGCTCGATGACACATTGAAGCTTGTTGTGCTTGCACCGGATCGTGCTGGCTATGCTCGTCTGTGCCGGCTGATCACCACGGCCCGGCGTGCGGCAGACAAAGGCGATTATTGTGTGCGCCGCGATGCGCTCGATGATCTGGATGGTTGTCTTGTAATCTGGTTGTCCGCAGATACTGAACCGGATGATGGATGCTGGTTAAAAAAATGTTTTTCCGGCTGTTTATGGATCGGTGTCGAGTTGCTGGCCGATGGTAATGACAAACGACGGTTGCACAAACTCGAGCGGCTGGGTACGGAGCTCAATATCCCGTTGGTTGCATGCGGCGATGTACACATGCATGTGCGGGGCCGGCGTGCGTTGCAGGATACGCTGACCGCAATTCGTATCAGGCAACCGGTGCATACTGCGGGCCTGGCGTTATACCCGAATGGGGAGCGGCATTTAAGAAATATAAGTCGCCTGGAAAAGCTTTATCCGCGCGCCATGCTCGATGAAACACTGCGTATTGCGGACAACTGCACATTCAGTCTTGATGAGTTGCGTTATGAATACCCCCGCGAGGTTGTACCCGATGGTCTGGCTGCGCCGGATTACCTGCGTCACCTGACCGAGCAGGGCATGAATGAACGCTGGCCCGGCAAGGTGCCGTATCGCGTACGCAAACTGGTAGAAAGCGAATTGACGCTCATCTCCGAGCTGAATTACGAACCCTATTTTCTTACCGTATACGACATTGTTCGCTTTGCACGCAGCCGTGGCATTTTGTGTCAGGGCAGAGGGTCTGCAGCAAACTCCGCGGTATGTTTTGCGCTTGGGATCACATCGGTGGATCCATCGCGCATGTCGATGCTGTTTGAAAGATTCATATCAAAAGAGCGCGATGAACCACCGGATATCGATGTCGACTTTGAACACGAACGCCGCGAAGAAGTCATCCAGTACATTTATAAAAAATATGGGCGCGACCGCGCGGCGCTGGCAGCCACTGTCATTTGTTATCGGCCACGCAGCGCCATGCGCGATGTCGGCAAGGCTCTTGGCCTGGATGAACTGCAGGTGGACAGGCTGGCGCGCGCAATGCAGTGGTGGGATGGGGCAACCGTGCTCGATGAACGCATGAGTGAGGCGGGTTTTGACCCCCACAGCCCGTTGATACGCCGTTTGCTGACTTTGGTGCGCATGCTGATCGGTTTTCCACGCCATCTATCGCAGCATGTGGGTGGTTTTGTTATTGCGCGTGACGATCTTTGCGAGCTGGTGCCGGTTGAGAATGCCG
>CBDUSC010000195.1:0-4388 GCA_965369735.1 uncultured bacterium | reverse complement strand
GGCAAGTCCGCACAACGGCAACCTCAGAAATGGTGAGATGTTTGCTGAAGTCACCCTGATGGACAGGAAACCGCTCGATAAAGCCTATGTGACTACGCGCAAGCGCTGGGAACCGATTTATGAAGCAACCCAGATCAAAGGGGATGGCGAAGCCCATCCGTTCTTGTCTCCAGACGATGAATTTGCAGACTATGAAACCTGGGATCTCGGTAATCTCGATTCCAGCTTCGCGAAAACCAATGAGATGCTGGATAATGAGTATGCTCGCTCAGCCTTAAAGCTTGGTTTGAACTACCAGGAAAAATTTGGAGTCAACCCATTCCAGTTTGGTTTGACGGGTGCTGGAGACTCCCACACTTCGTTGTCAGCAATGGAAGAAAATAACTTCTTTGGCAAACACACAGGTTCCGAGCCCAGCGCCGATCGCTGGCAAACCCCCTTCAGGGTATCACCCGTCGGCAGGATCGAAGGTTGGCAGGAAGTAGCATCCGGTTATACCGGCATATGGGCCACTAAAAATACCCGCAGAGCTCTATGGGATGCCATGCAACGCCGGGAGACTTACGCCACGACAGGCCCTCGTATGACTGTACGGGTGTTCGGTGGCTGGGAGTTCAAAACCGGTGATGACAAAAGGTCGGACTATGTCGACCTGGGTTACGACAAGGGCGTGCCCATGGGAGGCGAATTGCATCGTGCCGAACCGGGCAAGAGCCCAAACTTTATCGTCGCCGCTTTAAGCGACCCAATTGGAGCAAACCTGGACCGCCTGCAGATGGTAAAAGGTTGGCGCGACCGCGCAGGCAACCTGCACGAAAAAGTATATGACATTGCCTGGTCGGACAATCGCATGCCGGATTCAAAGACGGGCAAACTTCCTGCAGTAGGCAATACCGTAAATATTGCGGAAGCGACCTGGGCCAACACTATTGGTGATGCACAGCTGACAACGGTCTGGCAGGACCCGGACTTTAGTCGCACTGAACAGGCCTTTTACTATGTGCGCGTGTTGGAGATTCCCACGCCGCGCTGGACAGCCTATGACGCCAAACGCTTTGATATCGCCATGGGTAGAGAAGTACCGATGACAACCCAGGAACGCGTTTATACTTCGCCAATCTGGTATGTCCCATAGACACGGGAGCGAACGAAAATGGATCTGAAAAAAATTGCAGGCAATAAATACATTTTGTGGGGGGCGAACTGGTCGCTCTATACCGCAAAGGTGCGCCCATATTTGATTAAAAAGGGCATTGATTATGTGGAGATATGCCCTTCGCATCCGCACTATCAGGAACACATTCTATCAACGGTTGGTCATTTCACGGTTCCCGTTTTGGAAATGCCAGACGGAAACATCATCGCAGATTCATCAGAGATTATGGAATTCCTGGAAACTCGCTTCCCTGATTTACCGATGTTACCTGAAGATAAAACGCTGTCGGCGCTGGCACAATTGATCCACAGTTATGGGTCGGAAGGTTTGACAAAACCAGCCATGTATTTTCGCTGGAATACAAGTTATGAAAACCGCTTGTTTGCCCGCAATGAATTTCTCCGTTCACTTTTAAAACCCGAGCAAGCCGATGGCTTTGCCGTGGCCATGCGTGACTATCTACCGGTTCTCGGAATAGGATTGGACCATAAAGTTGATGAAGTCATCGAGACGTCTACAGAAAAACTCTATGACACTTTGAACGCTCATTTTCTGGAATATCCATACATTCTGGGCGGTGTTCCGTCGTACGCTGATTACGGCATGATGGGAGCCCTTTACGCCCATCATGGCAGGGACGTAGCTTCAAGTAACGCGATGAAAATCCGTGCGCCAGCCTTGTACCGCTGGATCGAGACCATGTCGCGTGCCCCTGTTGTGGACCAGGAAGTCTGGCATGTGCCGCAGGAGTTTTTTTCCGTCGACGACCTGCCAGATACCTTGATCGCTTTTTTGAAATTGATTGCCGAAGATTATGTTCCAGAGATCATGGCAACAATGGAATTGTATTTTCAATGGCTCGATGCAGAAACGCGTGCAGCTGGAGCAATCGTCGATGTGGAAGGGCTAAAGAGATGCCATCAAGTCCTGGGCGAGATCGAACATGTCCAGGGAGGCGTCACCATCAAACGCGTCGCGCTTTTGGACAGCGTAAGTCATCATCTGCGTTTTCAGGCATTGGTAGATCAGATGAGCAATTCCGAGAAGGAAAAGCTGAACGAGATTCTACAAAAAGTTGGCGCGCACGATCTCGCAGACCTTCGCCTGAAACGAGAAATGAAACGGGATGATTATGCCTACGTGCTTGTTTGATGCAGCCAAAAATTGATTGACATCTGAATCAGGTGTGACCTGCTACAATAAATCGGGAGGCGTTTTTGGCGCCTCCCTTTTTTTCCGGTGCCGTGTTTAATTATTCAGGAAAGTGCTCGTGCAAAACAGATTCTTCCAGCTGGCTAAAGAACCGCTGCTACAATTTTTGTTCATCGGCGCGTTGATATACGGCGTCTATGCGCTGCTCGCCGCCCCGGTGGATACATTATCAGACACGACCGTCGTTGTTGATGAGGCGCGCATTGCAAACTTTGCCGCTCAATGGACAGCGCGGTGGAATCGCTCTCCTACCCGTGAAGAACTCGACGGGGTGATCAGTGCCTATGTGCGCGAGGATATTCTTTCCCGGCAAGCACTTGCAATGGGTCTGGGGGAAGACGATCCGATTACACGACGGCGCCTGGCACAAAAACTGGAATTTCTCACCAGTGATCTGGCGCTGCTAAAAGAGCCCGCTGACGGCGAGCTGGAACAGTACTTTCAGGACAATCTGGATACATACCGTGAACCGGATCTGATCACCTTTGGCCATGTGTTTCTCGATCCCGACAAGCGCGATGAAACAACACTGGACGATGCCGCTAAGCTACTCACGCAGCTAAGGGCAGCCGGTGTACCCGATGCGGCCTCACTTGAAGCGGGTGATCGCTTTATGCTGCAAAATTATTACCCGCAAGCGACGGAGCTTGATATCCGGCGCCAGCTGGGTAGCGGGTTTTCCGAATCCGTGATGCAGCTCGAACCCGGTCGTTGGCACGGTCCTGTGCTCTCCGGTTATGGCGTACACCTGGTCTACGTCTATGAGTTTCAGCAAGCACCAGCACCGGTGTTTGAAGAGGCCCAGCAGTTTGTGCTGCAAAACTGGCAGACAGAGCAGCAGGAAAATTTCAATGCGCAATATCTGGAAGGTCTCATGAGTCGTTACACCATTGTGATCGCCGATGTACCGGATGAGTTGATCCTCGATGTCGCCGCCCGGAACAAAGATCAAAATGAAGAACGTGCCGATACCGTTGCGGACCCCGCTTCATGATGCAAAAGATTTTGCGGTGCCTGCTGTTCGTTTTGCCGCTCTGTGTGACCACAGTTTTGGCGGATGAATTTCGCCCCGCGCTGCTGGAAATCACCGAACGCGAGGGTGGCTGGGTAGACGTTACCTGGAAAGTGCCGATACTCGGGGATCGGCGTGCCAACCTGATACCGGTTTTGCCCGACTTTCTCGAACCTGTTGGCACCGGCGCGGGTCGCCGTGTCCCGGGTGCCTGGGTGGAATACAACACCTTCAGCAGCGGGAAAAAAACACTGACAGGTACTACCCTGCGTATCGACGGGCTGGCTGCGCTGCCTGCCGATGTCGTGGTGCGGGTTGCTCTGTTGGACGGGACACAACACAACGCGATACTCCGTTCGGGTAATGAATCCTTCACCATTCCCGAGCAGGCAACCCGGGTTGAACTGGCCGTCTCGTATTGGCACATGGGCACCATCCATATCCTTGAGGGTTTTGATCACCTGCTGTTCTTGCTGGCTCTTTTGCTGATTGTTGCCGGTCTTTGGCCGCTGCTGAAAACCATCACGGCGTTCACGGTGGCGCATAGCCTGACACTGGCCCTGGCAACGCTCGGCGTGGTCAATCTTCCACAGGCCCCGACCGAGGCTGTGATATCGCTGAGTATCATGTTCCTGGCGGTCGAGGTGGTACGCAAATACGCCGGCGAGATGACCCTGACCGAGCGATATCCCTGGCTCGTTGCCTTTACCTTTGGCCTGGTGCACGGGCTTGGATTTGCAGGCGCCCTGTCTGAAATCGGCGTACCGCCAAACGAAGTGCCGCTGGCACTATTGATGTTCAACCTCGGCGTCGAGACCGGTCAGGTGATGTTCGTGGTTGCGGTATCGCTGGCACTGGCAGGCCTGCACAGGCTGCACGGCCGAACGGCTATGAAAATAGCGCAGGCGGCACCCTATGCGATCGGAGGTGTTGCCGCGTTCTGGACCATCGACCGGGTAGTGTCGTGTTTTTGATGGTGGCGGTGGTAACGTAATAACATATATAGGA
>CBDUSC010000194.1:0-4392 GCA_965369735.1 uncultured bacterium | reverse complement strand
CAAAGTTGCGGCTATACCGACGATCGTCAGGAATTTTCGCTCCATTCCCGTCATCTGCATCAGATTACTGACGGGTCCGGATATCGTACTGATTACCTGGCCTGCAACCAGCACTACGAGGGCAATGTAACCTGTCCTGAACTCTTCGCCGAACAAACCGAGTATCGGCTTGCCGGCAAGCAACAGGACAACCAGAATCGGAATCGCACAGTAAAAAAGAAGACCCGTGGTCTGGCGCATCACCCGGGCGAGCTCACGCGTGTCCGAAGATGCATATAATTCGGCAAATTTTGGGGTGGAAATGCTGTTTACTGCGTTCAGGGCAATATTCATCACGAACGCCAGCTTGAAGGTTATGGCGTATACCCCTACCTCTGTTTCGCTGACAAGGCGGCCGAGCATCAACGTATCCGTCCACGCCATCACCATACCCATCGAATTTGACATGAGCATGGGTAGCGAAACTGCCAGCATCGCGCCAAGACTGATGGCGGCTTTGTTTTGCCCGTTCTGCGACATCGGGAACGCTTTCCAGGCGACAGCAAGACTGGCAACGGCTCCAAATGCGGCCGCAATCATAAACGCCGCTACGGGAACCATCCCGGGTGACATTTCGGGCCGCAACAGGAATAGCAACGGGATCGCCAGGAAATATATGAGGACATACCGAATCGTCGCAAACTGAGCAATCTTTTTTAGCCCGCGCAACGATTCCGCGTTATACAGACAAATGCTATACAGAACGATCGCCGGCGATATCAGCCTGAACGTATCCGCCAGCCAGGGTTTATCAAACGCAGTTGTGGCGAGAAAATCCGAGCCGAAGAACATGGCGACCGATGCAGCAACCCCCAACACGGTGAGCACCATCAGGCCAAGCCGGTATTGACGGTTCGCGGTGGTTTGCCTGCCGAGAGATACGTTGGATGCGACAAAGCGGACGATTGCCCGATCAAAACCGATTCGGGACAACATCCCCAGAATCATCACGACTGTCGTCGCCAGCGCGAACGCGCCAACCGCCGAGGCGCCAAACATCCGTGCAATCAGAAAATTGAAGCCGTAGGTAACGACCATGCCTGCGAGCCGAAGGACCAACGCAACGGATGTGCCTTTAAAAAGTTCTCTTGTGTATCCACCACGCCCGATGAGCGCAGACAGCATAGGGAACGGCATCCCTGTTCACTCCACGGCTATGGCATTGTCACCGGCCGAAGCCAAGATTCTTTTCGAAAAAGGCCAGGATGATCGCAAGAAACAAGGCCAGCAGCATGCCCGCGGCCACACCCAGGACGACCAGAAGCAGCCGGTTTGGTCGAATAAAACCGTCAATTTCCGATGGCACCCCGGGATCTATCACCTTGAATGCATATTCATCGCGTATATGAGCAAGCATGGTGCTGCGGATCTGGTGCTCCATCAGGCCAAACATGGTTGATCGAACTTCGATCGTTGTCGTTTTCGACAGCTCTTCGTTGAGATATGCCAGGCTCTTCTCGGCTTCAACAACAGCCTTTTCCCGCAGATGCAAATTGACCATCTCTACCATCGTGTTGGCCCAATCGGCTGCCAGCACCGGGTCTTTCCACATGATATGTAATCGCAAAAGACCCGTGTCGTTGTCACGCGCTACGACTCTTACAACGTTTTCAATAAAATTGACGCCATCGGTCATGCTCGGCGCATCTTTCGGATCCTGCGCCAGCCATTCCTGCCGTTCGGAGTCCCAGGCAGGCTCGAACAATACCGGCAGCAAATCGAGTTCCCGGATAAATTTTTCAGTGAACAAACGGGACGTCAATGTAGCAAGCGCTTCCTCTGATTGAATCGATTCAGGCGCCGATACCCCGGCCAGCGCAGCAAGGCCGCCCAAACTACCCGTCAGCCCACCCAGCCGGTTGGAACTTTCGCTGGTTTGCGCCGGCATCATGACCACGGTGGAGCGATAGATCGGCGTTATCAAATAGGCTGCGAGTACACCCAGACCGGTCGATAGCACCATGATTGCCAACATCAGCCAGCGCCGCCTCCACAACAGCGCCAGAATATCCATCAGTGCAATTTCCTGAAGCTCCTGCTGCGCCAATCTGCTGCCTGATTCGTTCATCGTGTCGCTGCTGCCGCGAGCACACCAAGCTGGAATATGATCTGGGAAACGCTGGTCACCAGTCTCAGTCGACTGACGCGATCGGCGTCAAATGGAACGACAATGGTATCGCCGGCTTCGATACTGGTCACAATACCCCCACCGAACCATTTGGATCCCGGTGTTGCGACGACCGCGCCATTGGCTTTCACAACATAAATACGCTTTTTGTCTGCGTTTGCTGTCAGACCGCCGCTGTTACCGATGTAGTCATCTTTTGTCAGGCCACCGGTGTGAATATGTGATGTCGGATACTGGACTTCACCGATCACTGTGACTTCCTGGGATCGCTGTGGCACCAGGAGTATGTCTCCGTTTTGCAGCTCGATGTCAGCCATGAAGTGCGCCGGGCCATCCGATACATTCTGATCGTCGGGATCACTCATCAGCTCTTCCAGGTCAATGACAAGCCGGCCCAGCGCTTTTGCCGATCTGAGCTGTTCTATCAGTGATTGCCCCAGCGCGACCGCTTCACCTGCACCGGGGCTGTCCTGCACCCGCAGCATCGCAGCCGTTGTCACTTCAAATTCCCGCCTCCGGGCCAGCTGATCGAGTTGTTCCTGCTCTCTTATCCTGAGATTTTCCCGGGTAAAAACGGCTCCCTGCAAAAACGCCGTACCGGTCAGCCCACCCGCGCGCTCGATGACCGAGCGCAGCGACTCACCTTTTCGGATCTGGTAGGTACCAGGAAACATGAACTCCCCATTGAGTGTCACTTGTTCCTGCCCGCCCCAGTCAGTGATCTGCTTGATGGTGAGGTAGTCGTAACTCTGCAGCAGGAGGTTACTTTCCGGCACGTCGTTCAAAACGCCGGCCAGATCAATGGGGATCAGCTGCGATACCTGAATTCTCGCATCCTGCACCGAATAACGGATCAGCTCTGCCTGGATGGCGTAGGCCGACTCCGACAGGCCACCACCCGCCCTGAGCAAATCCGAGACCCGCATGCCCGGCTCCAGCGGATATCGACCTGGAACACGAACGACACCACCCACCTGCACCGCCTGCACCGGGTTGGATCTTGTTGCCTGCAGTTCTATTTCTTTCAGGATAGGATCAATAAGCCGGCTCCGGCCTGACTGCAAATCAAATACGGTGACTACATCGCGCGGCATCAATTTTTTGTCGACGGCCGTGCCGGGTCGTTGCATGGCTGCCTTGAGATCCACCGATAGCACTTCCACAGCCTGCTCGGGTGATGGCTGCCGTTTGATCAGCACGTAATTCATATCTGCCTGTGGGCGCAAGACATCGATATCGGGAAACAGATGCGTGACACGTATGCCATCGAACCATGGATATTCCCCGGTCCGTTTGACATGCCCGGTCAGCGTTACAGACTTTGTATCGCCAGCGATAACCGATGGAATTTCTATCTGGTCACCTGGCAAAATATGTTGCCGCAAATCGCGACTGCTTTTCAGGTTGAGATCAACAACAATACGTTCGAGATCTGCATTGAGACGATAGATCTTTACAGCACCAGCATCGGCAGTGGGTAGAAATCCACCTGCAAGACCAACGATTTCTCCGACCGTGCTTTCACCATTCAATTCGTAGACCGCGGGTCGCAGCACGGCACCATCGATCGCAACGCGCGGCCCAACCGATGGAACAAATATGACATCACCGGGTTCCAGCGGTAGCCCCTTGCTGGTATTCCCGGTCAACAGCGCGTCATAAATATCAAAACTGCGGATCAACTGGCCATTGCGCTTGTGTTGAATTCGGCGCATTGAACCAATGTCGGAAATACCGCCACTCGCAAATACGGCGTTTGCAATCGCGCTCAGGCCACTGACAATATATGAGCCTGGCTGTATGACATCGCCCAGCACATACACCTGTATGGATCGCAGCTCGCCCATGGTCAGGTTGATCTGGGTGCCGATCATCTTCCTGGCGACATAGCTCCTGACTTCAGCCCTCATGTCCGAGAAATCCATACCGGCAACAACAATCGGTCCGAGCTCCGGGATCTGGATTTCACCGTCGCGGTTTACAACCAGAAGATACTCGGCGTTGACGTTGCCATACAGGGAAACCAAAACATTATCCCCCGGACCCAAAACGTAGTCCGCCGGGATTGGAAGATCCGCACCTGGTGCAAATGTTGATGGAACGTCTTCAAAAAGCTCGTAACCAAATGGTTTCAATGCAGCCCAACCCCTCGGCTCCAGCGGAAGAATTGTTACAACCACCAGCAACTTCTGCAGCTGGTCTTCAGCGGCAACACGAATGGCCGC
>CBDUSC010000193.1:0-4392 GCA_965369735.1 uncultured bacterium | reverse complement strand
ATATGCAGTTTTGTTTTCCTGATCGCATTTGCCATTCCATTTGTAAAATTACTGTTCTGGGCGGCTGATCAACTGTCGACAGATTTCGATACGCGATATCTTTCATATGTTTTTCGCACGGTATTCCTTGCAACGCTGGGTGCGGGGTTGATCACAACTGTTGCTTTGTTACTGAGTCTTGCGACACGGCGCTATCCGGGTGCAATAGCTCAACTTGCAGCGCGCATCGCAACCACAGGTTATGCGCTGCCCGGTACTGTGTTGGCGGTCGGGGTATTCGTGCCGCTGGCAGCATTGAGCCGGCTTTTGCAAACAGGTTTGGAAGGGCTGGCAGGCGATACGGGTGTTTCCATCATGTTGCAGGGCAGCCTGGTTGCCATGTTGCTGGCCTACCAGATCCGTTTTCTTGCTGTGGCGTTCAGCCCCGTTAACAGCAATATGCTGCGAATCACACCGGGCATCGAGGAAGCAGCCAGCCTGATGGGCGTGACCGGTGCTGAGCAGATACGCAAAGTACATGTCCCGATACTCAGCGGTGGATTGATGACCGCTGCGCTGCTGGTGTTTGTCGATATTATGAAGGAAATGCCCATAACTTTGATGACACGACCGTTTGGCTGGGAAACGCTCGCAATTCGCGTTTTCGAGATGACATCCGAGGGTCACTGGGAACGGGCTGCGTTGCCTGCATCCGTTATAGTGCTGGTCGGCCTGATACCGGTATACCTTTTGACGCGAAGACCTGATCGTGCGGCTTGAATTAAAAAACGTCAGCAAGTGCTATGGATCGAAGCAAATCTTCGGTGATGTTTCATTCGCCGTGGATAAAGGTCAAATCGGTTGCCTGCTTGGCCCCAGCGGTTGTGGAAAGACTACTGTGTTGCGGTGTATCGCGGGCTTCGAGTCGATCGCCGCCGGAACCATATTGATAGACGGCCAGGTACTCAGCAGCGTGAACCGCATGGTCCCTGCACACGAGCGTGGCTTTGGTATGGTGTTCCAGGATTTCGCTTTGCTGCCGCATTTGTCGGTGCGCCGCAATGTCGAGTTCGGTTTGCACAAGATGACGAACGGTGAAAAAAAATTGCGTGCACAGGAAGTTCTTGAGACCGTTGGAATGCTGGATGCATCCGATGCGTTCCCACATGAATTGTCAGGCGGGCAGCAACAGCGGGTTGCCCTGGCGCGCGCGGTGGCACCGCGGCCGCGGCTGCTGCTTCTCGACGAACCGTTTTCCAGTCTTGATCTGGATTTGCGTGATCGTTTGAGCCGGGAACTTCGCACATTTCTAAAATCGCAACACATCACCGCACTGCTCGTGACGCATGATCAGCATGAGTCATTTGCCCTGGCAGACGAAATCGGCGTCATGTGGCAAGGATCGCTGCAACAGTGGGATGACGCGTACGCGCTTTATCATCGGCCGGTCAACGAGTTTGTTGCGGACTTTATTGGTCTTGGCGTGTTACTGCCCGGGACCGTGCGTGACGCAAGCCGGGTCGAGATTGAGCTGGGTATGCTGGAGGGGCAAATGACCGGTGAGTTTTCTTCCGGTAACGAGGTCAATGTTTTGTTACGGCCGGATGATGTGATCCATGATGATGCCAGCGAGCTGACGGCGGTGGTTGCAAACAAGGCATTTCGCGGTGCGGATATCCTCTACACGCTAAAGCTTGATAGCGGTGCCCGGGTTTATTCGCTGGTGCCGAGCCACCACAATCACGCGATGGGTGAATCCATAGGGATACGACTCGAAGTTGATCACGTTGTGCTGTTTCCTGCCGATGATTGAGGGCCTGGTTCAGGCCATAGCTTTAGGTGATAGATCTTCTGCGGGTCATCAAGAGCAAAAACATGGGTACACCGATCGCTGCTGTCAGCGCACCAACCGGTAGTTGCCTGGGTGCGGCAATCGTTCTCGCCATCGTGTCCGCGATGACCAGCAAACTTCCGCCGAGCAAGACCGACCCTGGTATGACCAGGCGGTGATCGGCGCCCACCAGCAATCGCACGCTGTGCGGCACAACCAGCCCGACGAAACCGATACTGCCGGCGGTGGTCACAGCGATCGCCGTTATCAGGGAACTCAGAAGATATACGGCGATGCGCAAGGGCCGTACCGCGACGCCAAGGGTTTGTGCCTGCAGATCACCGCGTGCTAGCACATTGAGCTGCCGGCTGAGCACCATGCATGCAGCGATCGCCAAAAGCAGTGCGATCACAGTACTCATTGCGTTTTGTACAAAGGAAAAATCGCCCATCAGCCAGAACAGCATGCCGCGCAGTGAGGAATCCGATCCCAGCGCCAGCATCAGGCTGATCACAGCGCTGAAACCAGCCGCGATTACCACGCCCGTCAATAGTAACCGGGTCGGTGTCCAGCCACCGTGGCCATGCGCCAGCGCAAATACCAGCAAGGTCGCACCCAGCGCGCCCGCGAATGCGCCCGCATCCACCCAGATACCGGTGAGACCCAGCATCAGCGCGGCCAGTGCAGCCACCGCCGCACCGCCCGATACGCCAAGAATGTATGGGTCTGCCAATGGGTTGCGCAGCAATACCTGCATCAGCGTTCCGGCAAGTGCAAGCAGGCTGCCCGTACAAAAGGCGGCAATGACCCGCGGCAGGCGGATGTCGCGAATCACCGATACCGTCAGTGATTCTTCGCTGCCAAGCAGCGCGGCGACAATTTTTCCGGGTGCAACAAAACTGCTGCCGATCGCCAGACCGGCAACCACCGACAGCACCGCAAAAACGGCGAGCATCAGTAATGGCAGGGTGCTGGTGAGCGCGGTAGATCTTTTATTCATTCTGGTATGTATTTTGGGCTCCGACTTGTGGAACAATCAAGGCAGTTTCAGATTTGCTGTAAATAGATGACTGATTGTATCGATGCTGATGGCTTCAGGGCGAATGTCGGCATAATCCTGCTCAATAGCCAGGGTATGGTTTTCCTGGGCGGTCGCGCCGGGCGGCGCGGCTGGCAGTTCCCGCAGGGGGGCATATGCCGTGGTGAAACGCCGCAACAGGCGATGTACCGCGAGCTGCACGAAGAAATCGGCTTGAGATCCGATGATGTGGAGCTGCTCGGCAGCACCCGGGACTGGGTCCGTTATCGACTTCCAAAACAGTACCAGCGCAAGCATTCGACCCCGTTATGCATCGGTCAGAAACAACGCTGGTTTTTATTGCGTTTGCTGGAAAACAAGCAACGTTTTCGCTTTGATCACACCGAGGAGCCGGAGTTTGATCGCTGGCGGTGGGTCAAATACTGGAACCCGGTACGCGAGGTGATATTTTTCAAACGCCAGGTTTATGTACTGGCGCTGCGCGAACTGGGTCCGGCCGGGTTTCCGGATGGCGTGCCACGCAGGCCAGGCTGGCTGTCCGATCAGGAGCCGGGTTAACCCGCAAACGCCTCCAGAGCAATTTTTTCCGCATCCTGTTTTTGTGCCGCCAGAGATCGGGCTGCATTGAGCTGCCCGGTTGCGCGAACGATATTGTGCTCAAACCTGCTCGCAAACTTATCGGCGTTCCAGTCGAAATAGCTTTCATTCAACGCATCAGCGCAAAATCTCGACGCCAGTTCTATGTATATCGTTTCGGTTGCCGCAACGAATGCGCGCCATTCGTTTTCATGTATCCATTCGCGGGTCTCATCCGCGTAGCCGCCGACAGCCGCTGCAAACAACTCGAGTGAAAAACGCGCATCGGTCGTATCTTCGCCGCCGGGGTTGCACCAGGACCGGAACGCATCGCCCATTTCCAGCGGCAGCGGCATACGGGTAAGGGTATCAAAGTCGATGACGCACAGACCGGCGCCGTTTTCCCGGTCAAACATCAGGTTGGAGATTTTCGGATCACCGTGAACATTACGATCGGGTAGTTTGTCGAGGAGCATCAGGCCGTCTGCAGCATCGAGAATTTCGTTTGCGAGGCTGGCGGTTTCGGAATAATTGTCGCTGTTTCGATGATTGGCCAACGCTGCGGTCAGGCGGTTGAGATGTGCCGCCGTGTCGTGAACACCGGGTCTGGCATTTGAGAATTCATATTCGAGATCGTCGATCGCGACGTGAAAATGAGCCATCAGCATGCCGGCTTCCCGGGCCTGTGCATCGCTCTGGAGTTCGTCGAATACATCACCATCGATGTAGTCAAGCATGCGCCAGACCGCGCCGCCTTCTTCTACCCACAACTCTCCGGATTCGGTTTTCCTGAGCAACGGCGTCATCAGGCCTTTGGCCGATACATGCCGGGTGACGGCATCGATGTCGCGATTCATCTGCGGCGCAAACATGGAATTGAGCTGCTGCAAGACCGATCTGGATCCGTCTGCAGTGGTCAACAGCCACGTACGATTGATCAGGCCACTGCCCAATGGCTCCACCGTGG